>CALXEB010000030.1 GCA_944387215.1 uncultured Flavonifractor sp.
CGCTCCGGGGCAGGCCGGCGTTGGGGTTGACCACCACCGGCAGGGAGGAGCACGCCAGCAGCTGCTTTACGATGGGGACCATCTGGGCGGGGCCCAGGCCGCAGTTCACCCCCAGGGCGTCCACCCCCAGCCCCTCCAGCAGGGCGACCACGGCGGGCACGTCCCCGCCGGTGAGGAGCTTGCCGTTCTCTCCGTACACGGTGGTGACCACCACGGGCAGGGCGCAGTTCTCCTTGGCCGCCAGCACGGCGGCCTTGGCCTCGTAGGAATCGCTCATGGTCTCGATGATCACCAGGTCCGCCCCCGCCGCCGCGCCGGAGCGCACCATCCGGGCGTACAGGGCCACCGCGTCCTCAAAGTCCAGGTCCCCCATGGGCCTGAGCAGCCGGCCGGTGGGGCCCAGATCCAGGGCCACCCAGGCGTCCCCCTCCCGGCCGGTCTCCCGCCGGGCCTGGAGGGCCAGCTCCACCCCGGCTCTCACCAGCGCGTCCGGGTCGAAGCCGCTCCCCGCCGGGAACTTCAGGGGGTTGGCCCCGAAGGTGTTGGTGCAAACCACATGGCTGCCCGCCTCCAGGTAGGAGCGGTGGACGGCGCGTATGCGCTCCGGGTGGAGCAGGTTCCAGGTCTCGGGCAGCTCGCCCCCCCGCAGGCCCTGGGCCTGGAGCAGGGTGCCGGTGCCCCCGTCAAAAAAGAGGCGTTCCCGCCCCAGCTTTTCCAGAAAGGTCATGTTCGCTCATCTCCTGAAGGCGCAGTCTGTTTTGCCGCAGGCCTCGCAGCCTGTCCGATGGCAGGGCAGGGCCAGCCGGGAGCGGCCCATTACCGCCGTCACCGACTTGGTGGGCAGCAGGAGCATGCTCTCCCCCGCGGTGAGCCCGATGGTCTCCGGGGCCCGGAGCAGGGTCAGCAGCTCCCGCTGGCAGGAGAGGGGGAAGTCCCCGTACCCCGGGCTGAACCGGGGCCGCAGGTGCCAGCCCTCCGCCTCCCCGGCCCGGCGCAGGTCCTCCCAGGCCTGGTCGCACACTTCCTCAATGAGGGCGGCCCCCGCCGCCTGGTACACGGCGGCGTCGCTCACCCGCCCGGCATTGGCCCGGGCAATGAGCCGGTCCACCCCCACCCCCAGGGTGGCGGCAAAGAGGATGACCTCCTCGCAGCCGGCCAGGTTCTTCCGCAGGGCGGCGCTCTCCACCGCCAGGGGCCCCAGGGCCAGCCGGTCCCCCCCGGGGAAGGACAGGGGGAAGATGCGGCTGGCCGTCCGGGGCTGGGCGGCCTCCTCCACCTGATGGGTGAGGGCGCGGATGCGCCCGGCCAGGGCGGGCTCCACCTCCCCCCGGCAGCCCAGGTAGCGGCACACCTGGTCAAAGGGCGCCCGGACCGTCATGTCACGATCTCCGACAGGCTGGCCAGGATGCCGGCGGCCACGTCGGGCTTGTTCATGGAGTAGACGTGGATGTGGTTGACCCCGTTGGCGATGAGGTCGATGATCTGCTCGGTGGCGTAGGTCACCCCCGCCTGGGCCATGGCGGGGGGATTGTCCCCGAAGCGGTCCACGATGGCCTTGAACCGCTCGGGCAGGTAGGTGCCGGAGAGGCGGAGGATGCGGGCGATCTGACTGCCGTTGGTCACCGGCATGATCCCCGCCGCCACCGGCACGGTGATCCCCTTCTCCCGGATGCGGTAGAGAAAGTTGTAGAGGATGTTGTTGTCGAAAAACATCTGGGTGGTGAGGAACTGGCACCCGGCCTCCACCTTGGCCTTCAGGTGGTCGATGTCGGCGCTTTTGGAGGGGGACTCCGGGTGCCCCTCCGGGTAGCAGGCCCCGCCGATGCAGAAGTCCCCGTGGTGGGCCCGGATATCCGCCACCAGCTGGGCGGCGTACTGGTAGTCGTGGGCGGGGGCGCCCCCCTCGGGCACGTCCCCCCGCAGGGCCATCACGTTGCGGATGCCCTTTTCCTCCAGCTGGTCCAGCACCCGGGCCACGTGATCCCGGGTGGAGGACAGACAGGTGAGGTGGGCCAGCACCTCCACCCCGAACTTCTCCCGGATGTCGGCGGCGATGCCCACGGTGTAGTCGCTGGTGCCGCCGCCGGCGCCGTAGGTGACGCTCATGAAGGCGGGGCGGAGGGCGGCGATCTCCCGGGTGGCCCGCTCCACCGACTGGTAGCTGGCGCTGGTCTTGGGGGGGAACACCTCAAAGGACAGGGTGGGCCTGTCCTGGCTCATAACGTCGATGATCTTCACGGGGCAGCACTCCTTATTTCATGTGGCCCGGCCTCATCCATGGGCGGGAAGCGCAGGCGGAGCAGGAACAGGGCAAAGAGGACGGAGCTGATGCTCCAGGTGAGGGGATAGGCCCAGTACACCACCTGGATGGAGGGGATGAGGCGGACGGTGAGGGTGATGTAGGTGATGCGGACGGCGCACCACACCGTCAGCATGACGGCCATGGGGACGACGGGCCGGCCCATGCCCCGCAGGATGCCGGCGCAGCAGTGGGAGAAGGCCAGCAGGAAATAGAACAGGGCCACGGTGTGGGCGTAGTTGACCCCAAAGGCGACCACGTCGGGATGGCTGTTGAAGAGGGAGACCAGCAGGGGGGAGGCGAAAAAGATGAACACCCCGATGCCCTCGGCCAGAATCGTGCTGCACAGCAGGCCGAAGCGCATGCCCGCCTTCACCCGGTCGTACCGCCGGGCGCCGATGTTCTGGCTGACGAAGGTGGACAGGGCTAGGGCGAAGCAGGTGATGGGCAGGAAGGCGAAGCCCTCGATCTTGCTGTACGCCCCGCAGCCGGCCATGGCGGAGGAGCCGAAGGCGTTGATGTTGGCCTGGACGATCACGTTGGCCAGGGAGACCACCGAGTTCTGCACCCCCGAGGGCACCCCCAGGGCCACCACCTGCCTGAGCATGGGGCCCTCAAACCGCACCCGCCGCCAGCGGATCTGGTAGCTGCGGCCCGCCGAGCGGGTGAGCTTGCCCAGGGCCAGGCCGGCGCTGAGGATCTGGCTGAGGATGGTGGCGAAGGCGGCGCTGCCCACCCCCCACTGGAACACCGCCACGAACAGAAGGTCCAGCACCACATTGGTCAGGGAGGCCAGGATCAGGTATTTCATGGGGCTGCGGCTGTCCCCCACCGACTGGAGGATACTGGCGGCCATGTTGTAGAGCACCACCGCCGCGCAGCCCAGGAAGTAGGTGCGGAAGTAGGCCGTGGAGCTGCCGATCACGTCGGGCGGCGTGCCGATCCACCGCAGGATCTGGGGGGCCAGGACGGAGCCCAGCACGGTCAGCACCGCCCCGGCGGCGATGCCCAGGGCCACGGTGGTGTGGACGGAGCGCTCCACCTTGTCCCCGTCCTGGGCGCCGTAGTACCGGGCGATGAGCACGCCCGCCCCCAGGGACAGGCCGTTGATGAACCCGGTGAGCAGCATGATGAGGCTGCTGGAGGAGCTGACGGCGGCCAGGGCCTGCTGGCCGATGAAGGTGCCCACGATGAGGGAGTCCACCGCGTTGTACAGCTGCTGGAACAGGTTGCTCAGGAAAATGGGCAGGGCGAAGGTGAGCATCTTCCGGGGCACGCTGCCCGTTGTCAGCAGCGCCTGATCGTTTTCCGCCACGGATCCATCCCCTCCTTCTCCCAAAATACGTGCTTTATCATGATACCACCGAAAAGAAACGGACGCAAGCAAAAGATGGGCTTGACAATGTCGATATTCGAGAATATAATGGGGCCAGGAAATGTCGATATTCGAGAATAGGGGGGGGTGACCACCGTGCCCAGGCCCAAATTCCAGACCCTCACCGAGCAGATGTACTATGTGCTCCTCTGCCTGAAGGAGGAGTGCTGCGGCATGGACATCATGGAGCGCATACCCGCCATGACCGGCGGCCGGGTGCAGGTGGGCTCGGGCACCCTGTACAACCTGCTGGAGCAGTTCGCCCAGGCGGGCATGATCCGGGAGACCAGGGCGGAGGGCCGGCGGCGGAGCTACATCCTGACCGACAAGGGGAAAGAGACCCTGTCGGGGGAGTACCGGCGCATCTGCGCCCAGGCCTGGGACTACCGGGCCGTATTCGGAGAGGAGGCGGCGAAATGAGGGAGCGCAAATGGGATTTTATCCCCTTTTCCTTCTACGATACCACCGGCATGGCCCGGCACCTGGAAAAGCGGGCGGAGCAGGGCTGGCTGGTGGAGCGGATGACCAACCTGGGCTGGCATTACCGGCGGACGGAGCCCCGGAGGCTGCGCTTCACCGTGACCTATTATCTGCGGGCCTCCGCCTTCGACCCGGAGCCCACGGAGGGGGAGCGCACCTTCCACGACTTCTGCGCCCAGACGGGGTGGAAGCTGGCGGCCTCCTCCGGCCAGGTGCAGGTCTTTTACAACGAGGACCCCGACCCGGTGCCCATCCACACCGAGCCCGCCCTGGAGCTGGCGCAGATGGGGCGGATGGCCCGGCGGGCCCTGCCCCTGCAGATCTTCCTGCTGCTCCTCGGCCTGTGGTGGGGGGCCGCCTGGGTGTGGAGCCTGTTTTACAGCCCCATCGACCTGCTGTCCAGCGTGTACAGCCTGGCTACCGGCCCCATCTGGCTGGTGCTGGCCCTGTGGTGCGGGGCCGACCTCATCTGTTACCTCACCTGGCGGCGCAGGGCGAAGAAGGCCGCCCTCCTGGGGGAGTTTGTCCCCACCCGGGGGTGCCATAAGCTGCTGCTGGCCGCCCTGGCGGTGACGGGGCTGGGGCTGGCCTATATCCTGCTGGCCGACCGCCGGCCCGGCTTCCGGCTGGTGCTTCTGGCCATGCTGGCGCTCTATGCCCTGCTCTTTCTGGCGGTGAACGGGACCCGGGACTTCCTCAAGCGGAAAAAGGCCCCCCGGGCCCTGAACCGGGGGGTGACCCTGACGGTGGACGTGGTGCTGGCCTTCGCTCTCATGGCCGCCGTCACGGTGGGGCTGTTCTGGGGCCTGCACGCCGGCGTGTTTTCCGGCCGGCCGGCGGCGGCCGACCCGCCCCTGGCCCTGGAGGACCTGATGGGCACGGCGGATGACCGGTATGTCACCGACGCGCAGGAGGACGCCACGGTGTTCCTCAGCCGACGGGAATACCGCCAGCACATCGACTGGGAGCTGGCCCGGCCGGGGGAGGGCGTCCCATCCCTGGACTACACTGTGGTGGACGTCCATCTGCCCCTCCTGTACGAGCGGTGCGTGGAGGAGCTGCTCCGCGACAGGGACGACTGGACGGCGGAGACGGAGGACGGGGAGGAGGTGCGCCTCTATACCTACGTGGCCGCCGACCCCGCCCCCTGGGGAGCGGAGCGGGTCTGGCGGCGGTGGCGGGCCGTGGAGAACGTCCCCACCGGCGACTGGCTGCTCTGCTGGCCGGGGCGGATCGTGGTGCTGGAGCCCGGCTTCGAGCTGACCCAGGCGCAGATGGCCCTGGCGGGGAAGAAGCTGGCGCCGTGAGGGGAAGCCCCCGGCGGCGCGGCCGGGAGGCATCGTACGCAAGGGCGGCGGGCGGCCACATGGGGCCGCCCCTACACCCGTTTTGACCCCTCGTAGGGGCGGGTCCCCAGACCCGCCCGCCGCAGGCCAACCCGGCGCACCCGGCCGGAAGGCCGCGCCGCCCCGGAATACCCGCCATATAAAACAAATGGGGGACGGCCCGCCGGGCCGTCCCCGTATGTTATCTATATGCCCGCGGCCTTCTCCGCCGCCTCGATGACATGGCGGGCCAGCACCGAGGTGGTCACCGCCCCCACGCCGCCGGGCACGGGGGTGATGGCCCTTACCACCGGCTCCGCCGCGGCGAAGTCCACGTCCCCCACCAGGTTCCCCTCCTCGCCGGCGTTGATGCCCACGTCGATGACCACCTGGCCGGGGGAGAGGCAGCTTGCCCCCACCACCCCGGCCTTCCCGGCGGCGGCGATGAGCACATCCGCCCGGCGGCACTCGGCGGGCAGGTCGGCGGTGCGGGTGTGGCAGATGGTGACGGTGGCGTGCCGGCCCAGCAGCAGCATGGACGCCGGCTTGCCGATCACCAGGCTGCGGCCCACCACCACCGCCCGTTTGCCCTTGAGTTCATAACCGTAGTGGTCCAGCAGCTCCAGGCAGGCCTGGGCGGTGCAGGGTGGATAGCCCGCCCCGGATCCGGCGAACACCGCCGCCAGGGAGCCGGGGGTGATGCCGTCCACGTCCTTGGCCGGGTCCAGGGCGGCGCAGGCCGCCTGCTCGTCCATGTGGCGGGGCAGGGGCCGGAACAGCAGGCACCCGTGGATGGACTGGTCCCGGTTGACCTCCTCGATCACGTCCATCAGGTCGGCCTGGCTGGATACGGCGGTGAGCAAAAACTGCCGCACGGCGATGCCCACCTTCTCGCACCGCTTCATGGCCCCCCGCTCGTAGGACAGGTCCTCCGGCCGCTCCCCCACCCGGATGATGGCCAGGGTGGGGACGATTCCCCGCTCCCGCAGGGCCTGGGCCCGGGGGATCAGCTGCTCCGTCAGAGCGGAGGCCGCCGGGGCCCCCTTCCACAGTTCCGCCATTACGCAAACCTCCCCATGACCGCCTCGTAGACCTGCTCGGCAACTTTCCAGTACCGATTTACCAACTCATCTACCTGGTTGTTCATGGCCTCGGCATAGGCTCGGTCGGCCATGCTCTTGGTGTTCACCTTCACATTGAGGGCCGCACCGTACAGGGCGCCCCAGCAGAGTACCACGCCCGTGCCCACGTCGGAGAGCATCATCGCGCTGCCCTTGTCCAGCATCTCCCGGTGCAGGTCGATGGCCTGGCAGCACAGCCGCAGGATGGCCATGGGGGCCGCCGCCGCGTCCCGCAGGCACTGCTCCATGACCTCCCCCCGCGTGGGATCGTCCTTAGGGATGGCGTAGGCCCGGGACAGGGGCTCGAAGGCCGCCGCGTCCGCGTCCACCTGGGCCAGGAGCCGGGCGCGGATGTCCTCCGCCTTCGCCATGAGGGCCTTCACGTCCTCCTCCACGTCGGCGTACTTCTTCTTGCCCACGGTGTAATTGCCCACCATGGTGCACAGGGCGGCCCCCAGCGCCCCCGCCAGGGCGGAGGCCCCGCCCCCGCCGGGGGTGGGCGCCTTGGAGGCCAGCGCGTCCAAAAACGCGCCGCAGGTCTGATCGGCAGTGTGCAAGGTTATCACTCCTCATTTTTCTTTCTAAAAACGATTCTGCCGGCCCCTTTTCCGGGGTATCCCCGTAGGGTTTGGCCTCCCGGCCGGGGGCGCCGGGTTGGCCCGCGGCGGGCAGGTCTGGGACCCGCCCCTACGAAGGGGGCGGAATGGGCGTAGGGGCGGCCCCGTGTGGCCGCCCGCCTCGCGGCGGGGCATTACCCGTAGGGCGGGGGCTTGCCCCCGCCGCCTTCGGTGCGCTCGCGCTCAGAACAGCCCGGAGATCCTCCCGTTTTCGTCCACGTCCACCTTCTCGGCGGCGGGCACCTTGGGCAGGCCGGGCATGGTCATGATGTCCCCGGTGAGGGCCACCAGGAAGCCCGCCCCGGCGGACACCTTGAGATTGCGCACCGTGACGGTGAAGCCCTGGGGGGCCCCCAGCAGGCTCTGGTTGTCGGAGAAGGAATACTGGGTCTTGGCCATGCAGATGGGCAGGCCGCCGAAGCCCAGGGCGGTGAGCTCCGCCGCCTGCTTCTTTGCCGCCGGGGTGAGGGCCACCCCGTCCCCGCGGTAGACCTTCTTCACGATGGCCTCCAGCTTGGCCTCGATGCTCTGGTCCAGCTCGTAGGCGAAGCGGAACTGGTTGGGAGTATCGCACAGGCGGATGACCTCCTCCGCCAGGGCCATGCCGCCCTCGCCGCCCTTGGCCCACACCTCGCTGAGGGCCACGTTGACCCCCAGCTGCCTGCACTTCTCCTCCACCAGGCGCAGCTCGGCCTCGGTGTCGGTGGGGAAGCGGTTGATGGCCACCACGCAGGGCAGGCCGTAGACGCCCGTGATGTTCTCCACGTGGCGCAGCAGGTTGGGCAGGCCCGCCTCCAGGGCGGCCAGATTTTCCGTCCCCAGCTCGGCCTTGGGGCAGCCGCCGTGGTGCTTCAGTGCCCGCACCGTGGCCACCAGCACCACCGCGTCCGGGCGCAGCCCCGCCAGGCGGCACTTGATGTCCAGGAATTTTTCCGCCCCCAGGTCGGCGCCGAAGCCCGCCTCGGTGACCACGTAGTCTCCCATCTTGAGGGCCACTCTTGTGGCCATGACCGAGTTGCAGCCGTGGGCGATGTTGGCGAAGGGCCCGCCGTGGATGAAGGCGGGGGTGCCCTCCAGGGTCTGGACCAGGTTGGGCTTGATGGCGTCCTTGAGCAGGGCGGCCATGGCCCCCTCGGCCTTCAGGTCGTGGGCGGTGACGGGGGCGCCGGTCCGGGTATAGGCCACCACCATACGGCCCAGCCGGGCCTTCAGGTCGGCAAGGCCGCCGGCCAGGCAGAGCACCGCCATGATCTCGCTGGCCACGGTGATGTCGAACCCGTCCTCCCGGGGCACGCCGTTGACCTTGCCCCCCAGGCCGCACACGATGTTGCGCAGCTGCCGGTCGTTCATGTCCACGCAGCGCTTCCAGGTGATGCGCCGCACGTCGATATCCAGCTCGTTGCCCTGCTGGATGTGGTTGTCCAGCATGGCGGCCAGCAGGTTGTTGGCCGCCCCGATGGCGTGGAAGTCGCCGGTGAAGTGGAGGTTGATGTCCTCCATGGGCACCACCTGGGCGTACCCGCCGCCGGCGGCGCCCCCCTTCACGCCGAACACCGGGCCCAGGGAGGGCTCCCGCAGGGCCACCACGGCGTTCTTGCCCAGCCGGCGCATGCCGTCGGCCAGGCCCACGGTGGTGGTGGTCTTGCCCTCTCCCGCCGGGGTGGGGTTGATGGCGGTGACCAGGATCAGCTTCCCGTCGGGCCTGTCCGCCCGGTCAGAGAGCAGCTTCAGGTCGATCTTGGCCTTGTACTTGCCGTAGTATTCCAGGTAGTCCTCCGTCACCCCCACGGAGGCCGCGATATCGCGGATGGGCTTCATCTCACAGCCCTGGGCGATCTCGATGTCCGATTTGAACTGCATACCCGCGCTCCTTTCTTTCCCGGGAAACAAGGCAGGGAAGAAGACGGCACTGATCCGTACCGGCTTCTTCCCTCCGTTTCTCGAGATTTCACTTGTGATCCCCGGGCACCGCCGGGGGAGCTTGCAGGTCTATGGTATCATCCTTTTCCTGCCTTGTCAACGGCTCAGCCCCAGCGAAAGCCCCGGACGGGGCCCAGGACGGTCCCCAGGCACTCCAGGGAGTTTTCCTCGCCCACGGGGATATCCCGGCAGCGGAGGTTGGGGGAGACCAGCTTGGTCCCGCTTTTCCTGCGGACCAGCCGGCGGACCAGAAGGGCCCGGTCCAGCCGGTAGAGGCCGTACTCCTCCCGGCCGCACTGCCTCCGCCGGCAGAGGAGCACCGTACCCGGGGGCCAGACGGGCTCCATGGAGCGGTCGGCCAGGGCCACGGCGAAGTCGGCCTCCGCCGCGCCGGGGGCGCCCTGGGGCAGGAGGATGGGGCGGGGCGGCCGGTCCTCCCGCCCGGGCGCGGTGCAGCAGAAGGCCCGCCGGACGGGCACGGTGCCGGCCAGGGGCGGCGGCGGGACGGACAGCAGGCCGGCCAGGGCCTCCAGGCTCCGCCGGGCCCCCTCGTCCAGGCAGCGGCACAGGGTCAGCAGCCGGGCCTCCTCCGCCGAGAGGGAGAACAGCCCCTCCTCGCTCTGGGCGGCGTAGCAGCGCTCCGGGGGGATCTCGTCGTCCAGCAGATAGCACATGGACACCCGGAACAGCCGGGCCAGCTTGGCCAGGTGCTCCGCCGCCGGGCGGCGGGTCTGGCCGGAAAATATTTTGTTCAGGGTACCCACCGGCACGCCGGTGAGCTGTGCGGCCTGCTCCGTGGTCAGGCGGCGGAGCTTTTTCAGATAGGCCAGCTTTTCCACCATCAGGGACATGGGATCACTCCCCAATACCGAATCTGGTAAAAAACCAGGCAATGAGGCCCATATCTTGTGCCAGCGATTGACATCCCGGGGGAAATACACTATATAGATTACGCGAGCGGGAGAAAAACACCACATGTAGAGGAGGGCGGGAACGAAACACACACGGGACCATCAGGGCGCGGCGCAGGCCATCGGCGGTATTATAGCACGCAGGACAGTCGAACAGGCGCGGAATCTGTCGCCGGCCCGGGAGGGGGGACGACCCCTGCTGAGAAAAGAGAAAAAACGGAAGAAGGAGAGAGGAACCATGCGGCAGAGCTGCGGAATGTATCGTGTTTTTGTGGACGAGGCCGCCCGGCCCAGGATGTACGGCATCCAGAGCCGGGGCGGCGTACGGGTGGGGCATATCTCCACCGATTTTCAGGAGGTCAACCGCCTGGCGGAGTGCTGCAACAGCGCCGGGCTGTCCCCCATCCACCTGGCCGACGTAGTGGAGGATTTCCGCCGGTCATGATTTTGGGCGAAAGGCGCCTGTGCCCTCTTGACGGCGGGCAAAGAATCAGGTAAACTACTAAGCCGAGAGATCGGCTAGACGCAAAAGAGCCACCCGTCGGGTGGCTTTTTTGCGCGCCGGAGGAGAGAAGAAGCATGCACAGAGAGCAGAGACGGCAAAAGCGCCCGCCCTTCTGGCGGCGGGAGCCGGTGCTGTGTGTGGCGGCGGTGTGCGCCCTGGCCTCCGCGGCCCTGGAGCCGCCCTCGCCGGCCTACCTCAATTACATCGACTGGCGGGTGCTGGCCCTGCTGTTCTGCCTGATGGCGGTGGTGGCGGGGCTCCAGGCCCGGGGCGTGTTTGCCGTGCTGGCCCAGCGGCTGCTGGCGGGGGAGCGGCGGATGCGCTTTGTCACCCTGGTGCTGGTGCTGCTGCCCTTTTTTGTGTCTATGGTGGTGACCAACGACGTCGCCCTCATCACCTTCGTGCCCTTCTCCGTTCTGGTGTTGGGGCTCATCGGCCGGATGGAGCGGCTTTTGTATATCGTGGTGCTCCAGACCCTGGCCGCCAATCTGGGCAGCATGGCTACCCCGGTGGGCAACCCCCAGAACCTGTACCTGTACGCCCAGTTCGAGCTAACCGCCGGCGCGTTTTTTTCCACGGTGCTCCCGCTGGTCCTGGTGAGCCTGGCGGGGCTGTGCATCGCGGCCCTGCGGGTGCGCCCGGAGGGGATCCGGGTGAGTTTTGCCCAGCCTGCCAGGCTCCGGGAGCGGGGGAAGCTGGCCCTGATGGCAGGCCTGTTTGTGCTGTGCCTGCTGGCGGTGTTCCGGGTGCTGCCCTGGCCCGCCCTGCTGGCGGTGGTGCTGGCGGCCATGCTCCTGTTCGACAGGTCCCTGTTCCGGCGGGTGGACTACGGTCTGCTGGCTACTTTCTTTTGCTTTTTCCTCTTCGCGGGCAACCTGGGGGCCTGCGGGCCGGTGCGGGAGGCCCTCACCGCCCTGATGGCCCGCCGCGCCGCCCTCACCGCGGGCCTTGCCAGCCAAGTCATCAGCAATGTGCCCGCGGCGGTGCTCCTGTCCGGGTTCACGGCGGACTGGCGGGGCCTGCTCATCGGGACCAACGTGGGGGGCCTGGGCACCCCCATCGCCTCCCTGGCCAGCCTCATCTCCCTGAAGATCTATCTGAGATCCCCCGGCGCCCGGCCGGGCCGCTACCTGCTGGTGTTCACCGCGGCCAACGCCGTGGGCCTGGCGGTGCTCTCCCTGGCGGCCCTGCTGTTTTTCTGATGCGTGGGAAAATTTGGGATGGCAAAGGCTGAAAATAGCCTTGCCACCGGCCATGGCATGTTGTATGATAGGAAAAAAACGACCACACTCCACGGCCATTCGGCCCATTTTTGGAGTTTTAGGAAGGATTCGACCATGAATCGTGCACTGGAACAGATCCTCCCGCGGGTGCAGAAGCCGGCCCGCTACACCGGGGGGGAGTATAATGCGGTGGTGAAGGACCGCCACCAGGCAGACCTGCGGTACGCCCTCTGCTTTCCCGATACCTATGAGATCGGCATGTCCAACCTGGGCCTGCGCATCCTCTACGGCGTGATGAACGGCATGGAGGGGGTGTGGTGCGAGCGGGTGTTCGCCCCCTGGACGGATATGGAGGAGGAGATGCGCCGGGCGGGCATCTCCCTCTACGGCCTGGAGAGCGGGGACCCCATCTCCGGCTTTGACATCATCGGCTTCTCCCTGGGCTATGAGATGGCCTACACCAACGTGCTCAACATGCTGGACCTGGCGGGCCTGCCTCTGCGCTCGGCCGACCGGCCCGGCCTTGCCCCCCTGGTGGTGGCGGGGGGCGCCTGCGCCTACAACCCCGAGCCCCTGGCCCCCTTTGTGGACCTGTTCGTCCTGGGGGAGGGGGAGGAGGTCACCCCCGAGTACATCGCCCTCTACCGCCAGGCCCGGGAGGAGTGCTGGTCCAAGGAGGAGTTCCTGCGGGAGGCCGCCCGGATCGAGGGTATTTACGTCCCCGCCTTCTATGAGCCGGTCTACAAGCCGGACGGCACCCTGGCCGAGCTGCGGGTGAAGGAGGGCTCCGGCGCGCCGGAGCGGGTGCGCAAGCGCATTGTGGAGGACTTTGAGCACAGCTATTTCCCCGTGCGCACCATCGTCCCTTCCACCGAGATCGTCCACGACCGGGTGATGCTGGAGCTGTTCCGGGGCTGCATCCGGGGCTGCCGCTTCTGCCAGGCGGGGTACGTCTACCGCCCGGTGCGCTCCCGCAGCCCGGAACGGCTGGCCCGGTACGGCAAGGACGCCTGCCGGGACTCGGGCTACCAGGAGATGACCCTCTCCTCCCTGTCCTCCACCGACTACCCCGGCCTGCTCCCTCTGTGCGACCAGCTGCTGGACTACTGCGCCCCCCGGGACATCGGGCTCTCCCTGCCCTCCCTGCGGGCGGACACCTTCTCCATGAACCTGATGGACCGGCTCCAGCGGGTGCGCAAGGGCGGGCTCACCTTTGCCCCCGAGGCGGGCACCCAGCGCCTGCGGGACGCCATCAATAAGAACCTCACCGAGGCCGACCTGCTCCAGTCGGTGCGCACCGCCTTCTCCGGCGGGTGGAGCGGGGTGAAGCTCTACTTCATGCTGGGCCTGCCCACCGAGACCGACGAGGACGTGCTGGGCATCGCCGACCTGGCCCGGAAGGTGTACGCCGCCTGGCGGGAGGTCACCCCCAACCGGGCCCGGGGCGTGCGCATCACCGTGTCCACCTCCTGGTTCGTGCCCAAGCCCCACACCGCCTTCCAGTGGGAGGGGCAGATCACCCGGGAGGAGTACCAGCGCCGGGTGGACCTGCTGCGGGACGCCTTCAAAAAGGACCGCTCCATCACCTACAACTGGCACGACCCGGACACCAGCTGGCTGGAGGCCGTGTTCTCCCGGGGAGACCGGCGGCTGGCCGACGTGCTGGAGTACGCCTGGGAGCGGGGGGCCAAGATGGACGCCTGGAGCGAGCACTTCGACTTCCCCCGCTGGCTGGACGCCCTGGCCGCCTGCGGGGTGGACGGGGACTTCTACGCCCACCGGCAGCGGCCCCGGGACGAGGTGTTCCCCTGGTGCCGCATCGACACCATGGTCACCCCGGACTTTTTGTGGCGGGAGCGGGAAAAATGCTACGCCTCGCAGGTCACCCCCGACTGCCGGAGCAAATGCTCCGGCTGCGGGGCCAACCGGCTTTTGAAGGGAGGGGTGTGCGATGGCTGACCGGCTGCTGTTCTCCAAGGCCGGCACGGCCCGGTATATCTCCCACCTGGACCTGATGCGCACCTTCCAGCGGGCCTTTGCCCGGGCGGGCATCTCCATCAAGCACACCGAGGGGTTCCACCCCCATCCCTTCGTCTCCATCCCCCTGCCCCTGTCCGTGGGCTTTTCCAGCCAGTGCGAGGTGCTGGAGTTCGGCCTCACCGGCGGGGCGGAGCGGGAGGAAGTCCCCGCCCGCCTCAACGCCGCCATGCCCTCCGGCATCACCGTCCACCGCTGCTATGAGGCGGAAAAGCCGGTGAAGCAACTGACTTATGTCAACTATATCGTCACCATGGAGTATGACCCCGGCGCCCCCTTCGGGGCCGAGCGGGCCATCCGGGACCTGCTGGCCCGGGAGAGCCTGGTGATGGACAAGCGGAGCAAAAAGGCCAAGAGCGGCGTGGTCCAGGTGGACCTGATCCCCCTCATTGCAAAAGCCACCGTGGAGGAGCGGCGGGACACCATCGCCCTGGACCTGGTGCTCCGGGCCCAGAACCCGGGCCTCAACCCGGAGCTGGTGGTGGCCGCTATCCGGACCCACTGTCCCCAGGCCGCCCCCGACTTCGTCAGCTTCCACCGCCGGGCGGTGCTGGACGGGAAGATGGAGCCCTGGGAGTGAAACAATTCAAATCATCGTCCGCTTTTGACTCTGGTCAAAAGCGGACGATGATTTGAGAAAGATTGCAGCCCGGCTGCGCGCACGGCCCGGATGCCTAGGCATCCGGGCCGCACACGTGCGGGCTGCGAGGGCGCTGCGCCTTACAGCCCGCGGAGCACCTCTCCCAGCAGGTCCGCCGTCTGGGGATAGGAGAGCACGGCCTGGGAGACGCCCAGGCTGCGGGCGGTGAGGAGCTTTTTGCGGATGGAGCCCGCGTCGTCAAAGAGCACGAAGTGGGCCCCGCTGTCCCGGGACATGTAAGTAAAGTAGTGGGCGCACAGCTCGCCGGAGAAGAACACCGAGGGCTTGCGCTCCTCCAGCAGGGCGTTCAGCGCCTCCCGGGTCAGGGGCCGCCCCTGGCCCTGGGGGGCGGGGAGATAGAAGTCCTCCGCCACCCGCTCTACCGCCAGCACCACCCGGTCCCGGCCATACTGCTCCTGGGCGTCCCGCAGCCTCTGGACCAGGGACCCCCCGGACAGGGCGGAGGAGATCAGCACCCGCGCCCCTTCCACCTGCGCCCCATAGGCCTCCGGCACGTAGAGGGGCCAGCCCCGCTTGGCCAGGGGCCCCGTCAGAGCCTGGAGGGCCCGGACCAGCGGAGGAAGGGGGGTGGCCTCGAAGTCGCAGAGCACGCCGGTGAACCCCCGGGCGGCGCACTCCCGCAGGATCTCCCGGCACAGCGGGCCCGTGTCCCCCCGGCCGTCGAAGCCGGCGCAGTCCAGGGCCATGAGGCCGCCCCGGACCGGCAGGGGCGGCCCCGCCCGGTACAGGTGAGGACCGCCGCCGACGCGGTAGGCGGCGTGGGCCACCGTCAGGCCGAAGCCCAGGGCCGCCCGGGTATCCCCCGGCGGCGCGGCGAGGATAAGTTCCAGTTTTTCCAGCATGTTTTCAACTGCCCCCTTGTCCATATCCTGAGAAGTGTGTATAATTCTATGCGGACAAGAGTTGAGATAGACGAGGTGGATCCATGGCCCTCTCCCTGCTGCCCCACTGGTGGGGGCGTTCCATATTCGAGATAGATCCCGCCGCCCTGGCCCGCCGGGGGATCACCCTGCTGCTGGCCGACCTGGACAATACCCTGGTGCCCTACGGGGTGCCCGGGCCCACGGCGGAGGTCCGGGCCTGGAAGGAGGCCCTGGCGGCGGCGGGGGTGACCCTGTTCATCCTCTCCAACAACCGCCATCCCCAGCGGCCGGAGCGGTTTGCCAATGCCCTGGGGACGCCCTTCCTGGGCCACGCCGGCAAGCCGAAGCCCGGCGGATTTTACCGGGCCATGGAGCAGATTGGCTGCACGCCGGAGCACACCGCCATCGTGGGGGATCAGATCTTCACCGACATTCTGGGGGGCCGGAACGCCGGGGTGCTCACCCTGCTGGTTGAGCCCATCCGCCTGGCGGGCAACCCCGGCCGCTATCTGCGGTACGCCGCGGAGTGGCCCTTCCGCATCCTTGCAAAACGGAGGTCAAGGCCCTTATGAGCGCCCTGTTCGGACCGGCGGGCAACGCCGATTCCTTTCCCTATAAGTCCTCGGCCGACGCCCCCCGCTGGCTGGCCCAGCTGGGCCTGGACTGCTACGAGTACCAGTGCGGCAAGGGGGTGAACGTGGGGGAGGCCACCGCCCGGAAAATCGGCGCGGCGGCCAGAGAGGCGGGTATCCGCCTGTCCCTCCACGCCCCCTATTTCATCAACCTGGCCAACCCCGACCCGGACAGCCTGCAAAAGACCATCGGCTACATCACCGCCGCCTGCCAGGCGGCGGACTGGATGGGGGCCGGCCGGGTGGTGATCCACTCCGGGGCCCTGATGAAGCGCACCCGGCGGGAGGCCCTGGACACCGCCAGGGAATCCCTGCGGGCGGTCATCGCCGCCTGCGACGACGCGGGATACGGCCACATCGCCCTGTGCCCCGAGACCATGGGGAAGATCAATCAACTGGGGGATCTGGACGAGGTGCTGGAGCTGTGCACCCTGGACGCCCGGCTGGTGCCCTGCGTGGACTTCGGCCACCTCTACGCCCGCTCCCTGGGGGAGCTGACGGGGGAGGGGGCCTGCGAGGTCATGCTGGACCGCATCCGGGCGGTGCTGGGGGAGGCGCGGGCCTCCGTTTTCCACAGCCACTTCTCCAAGATCCAGTTCACCCCCAACGGGGGCGAGAAGATGCACCTGACCTTTGACCAGGAGGACTTCGGCCCAGACCCGGCCCCCCTCATGGCCGCCGTGGCCCGGCGGGGGTGGAGCCCCACCTTCATCTGCGAAAGCGCGGGCACCCAGGCTGAGGACGCGCTGACCATGAAAAAACTGTACCAGGAGAGCTGTGTGTGACGGATGATGCGCTTTCGCATGGGGCCCCGCAGCGCGGGGCGGCGCATTTGCGCCGTACAAGCGTTTTCCCGAAGGGAAAACCTTGATGCCGGGCGAATTCATTTCGCCCGCGCAGATGAAAAATCCGGGGTCCCCGGCGGGCCGCGGCCCGCTGGGGCAAGCGCGGGCACCCAGGCTGAGGACGCGCTGACCATGAAGCGGATGTATCAGACCGCCGCAGGCGGGGAGGCGTAGCATGGAGCCGGCTGTGTGGATTGCCCTGCTGGCTGTGTTCCTCCTCCTGTTTGCGGGCCGCAGGCGGCTGCGGAACCAGCGGCGGCGGAGGGACAGGCGCAGACGAAAGGAGAACCGATTCGACATGAACGAGATGATCCGCCAGCTGGTGGGGAAGCGGTGCGTGGTCTGCCTGGATGGCGGCTTCGGCGGCTCCCTGACCGGCGTGCTGGAGGCCCTGGAGGACAACTGGCTGTCCGTGCGCACCGGCAAGGGCGGGGCGCTGGAGCTGGTGAATCTGGATTATGTCAACCGCATCCAGGAGCTGCCCGAGAAAAAGAAGTAGGGGCGGCCCCTACGGGGGGAACGGATCGCCGCGCCAGTCTGCGGACTGGCTCGCGATGACAGACGGGCGCAGGGGCGGATATCATCCGCCCGCGGGCGGCCATAAAGGCCGCCCCTACGGATACCTCCCGCCGGGCCGATGTGGGCATCGGCCCCTACGGGGGGAACGGATCGCCGCGCCAGTCTGCGGACTGGCTCGCGATGACAGACGGGCGCAGGGGCGGATATCATCCGCCCGCGGGCGGCCATAAAGGCCGCCCCTGCGGATACCTTCCGCCGGGCCGATGTGGGCATCGGCCCCTACGTGGGAAACGGATCGCCGCGCCAGTCTGCGGACTGGCTCGCGATGACAGACGGATGTAGGGGCGGATATCATCCGCCCGCCGGGACGAGCACGGGTACGGTTCCGAATGAACGCACCCCGTAGGGCGCGGCCTTTCGGACGCGCCATTTCTTACCGATAACTCAAAATCATTTCAATAGAAGGGAAGTTTTCAACATGAACCATCTCAAACAGATCGCGGCCAAGCTGCCCGAGTACGGCATCGACGCCATGCTGCTCAACAGCGAGCCCGGCGAGTTCTACGCCGTGGGCTTCCACGGCGAGGGCAACGTGGTGGTGACGGCGGAGAAGTGCTTCTACTTCACCGACTCCCGCTATATCGAGGCGGCCAACCACCTCATCCAGGGCGCGGAGATCGCCATGACCGACGCCGGGCGCAACTACCGGGCCATGGTGCAGCAGGTCATCGACGAATGCCGCATCCAGCGCCTGGGCTTTGAGGAGAACTACCTGTCCGTGGCCGACTTCGAGCTGTGGGACAAGGGCCTTACCGCCAGCCTGGTCCCCGCCCAGAAGCTGGTCAACTCCCTCCGGGCGGCCAAGGACAAGGAGGAGCTCTCCCTCATGCGGAGGGCCCAGGAGATCACCGACCAGGCCTTTTCCAACATTCTGAAGTTCATCCGGCCCGGCCAGACCGAGCAGGAGATCGCCGCCAAGCTCCAGTACGAGATGCTCTGCCTGGGGGCGGAGAAGATGAGCTTTGACCCCATTGTGGCCTCCGGCCCCAACGGCAGCAAGCCCCATGCCATCCCCAGCGACAGGAAGGTGCAGCCGGGCGACTTCATCACCATGGACTTCGGCTGCAAGTTCGGCGGCTACTGCTCCGACATGACCCGCACCATCGCCCTGGGAGAGCCCACCGAGGAGATGAAGAAGGTCTACCAGGTGGTACTGGAGGCCCAGCTGGCGGGCATCGCCATGGCCAAGGCCGGCGTGCCCGGCAAGCGCATCCACGACACCGCCGCCAAGGTCATTGCCGACGCGGGTTACGGGGCCTATTTCGGCCACGGCTTCGGCCACAGCCTGGGCATCGAGATCCACGAGGCCCCCAACGCCAACAGCCGGGACGAGACCCCCATGCCCGAGGGCGCGGTGGTGTCCGCCGAGCCGGGCATCTACCTGCCCGGGAAATTCGGCGTGCGCATCGAGGACGCGGTGGTCTACACCGCCCAGGGCCACGAGATTCTCACAAAATCCCCCAAAGAGCTGATTATTCTCTAAAAACCCTTGCATACCCGGGAAAAATAGGGTAAAATAGCATAGCTGAATTTTGTGAACATGTGAAAAGCTGATTTGGAGGGTGAATACCAATGCCTACGATTTCTGCCAGCGACTTCCGCAACGGCGTGACCTTTGAGATGGACGGCCAGGTCATGCAGGTGGTGGAGTTCCAGCACGTCAAGCCCGGTAAGGGCGCGGCCTTTGTGCGCACCAAGATGAAGAACGTCATCACCGGCGGCGTCACCGAGACCTCTTTCAACCCCACTGCCAAGTTCGAGCAGGCCTACGTGGAGCGCAAGGACATGGAGTACAGCTACAACGACGGCGATCTGTACTACTTCATGGATCCTGAGACCTACGATCTGGTGCCCATCGGCAAGGAGCTGCTTGGGGACAACTTCCGCTTCGTCAAGGAGAACATGGTGTGCAAGATCAACTCCTACAAGGGCAAGATCTTCGCCGTGGAGCCCCCCACCTTCGTGGAGCTGGAGGTCA
>CALXEB010000031.1 GCA_944387215.1 uncultured Flavonifractor sp.
TTCATCAGGGTGGCCATCTGGTCGATGAAGGCGCCGGTGCCGCCGGCGCAGGAGCCGTTCATCCGCTCCTCCAGGGCTCCGCCGAAGAAGATGATCTTGGCGTCCTCGCCCCCCAGCTCGATCACCGCGTCGGTGTCCGGGATGTACTGGTCCACCGCGGCGGCGGTGGCGTACACCTCCTGGACGAAGTCGATGCCGGCGGCCTTGGCCACCCCCAGACCGGCCGAGCCGGTGATGGTGAGGTGGACCTGCCTGCCCGCCAGCTTGTCGCGGATGGAGTTCAGGGTCTCCGCCGCCCGCTCCCGGGCCTTGGAATAGTGCCGCTCATAGGAGCGGAAGAGAAGCTTGTTCTGTTCGTCCAGCACCACCACCTTGACGGTGGTGGAGCCGATGTCGATGCCGATCCGAAGACTCATGAAAGTCACCTGATGCCTTTATAAAATTTCGCACCGTACATGATAGCTCAAAATCCGCGTTTTTACAACCCCAAAGTGGGAGAAGCATGAGAGATTCTACGTTCTGCAAAAATTCTATAGGATTAGTGTAGTTATTTGGTGAGAAATGACCATGGCGCGGCGGGCGCCTGCCGGATGGGCTGTTTTTAGGGAATTTTAATCTTCCTTGCTCCCCGCAGTTAAGAAAGCCGTGCTATCCTGTGTCCAGAACGAAAGGAAAGGGTGTGTGCCCATGACGCGGGAGGAATATCTGGCCCAGCTGGAGGCCCTGCTGACCGGCCGGGTTCCGGCGGATGAGCTGGGGCGGATGCTGGACTACTACCGCTCCTACTTTGACGAGGCCGGTCCGCAGGGGGAGGCAAGGGTGATGGACGAGTTGGGCTCCCCGGCGGAGCTGGCCGCCCGGATCATGGAGGCCCGCCGCGGCCAGAGCGCCCGGGAGACCGCTCAGCCCCCGGCCCAGCGCTCCCGCAGCGGCTTTGGCGCGCTTTGGAAGGTGCTGCTGGCCATCTGCGCCGCCCCCATCGCCATCCCTCTGATCCTCCTGGCGGCGGCGCTGGCCCTGCTCATCCTCCTGATGGCTGTGGGCGTGGTGTTCGGCTTCGTCATCGGCGGTGTGGCCTGCGTGGCGGCGGGGGCGGCGGCGGCCTGGTCGGGCGTCGCGGTGATCTTTACCGCCGGCATGGCCACCACCATGCTCTGCTGCGGCGCGGGCATGCTGTGCGGCGGGCTGGGCCTGCTGCTCATCGCCGGGGGCTTTGCCCTGGGGAGCCTGCTCTGCGGAGCCCTGGCCGGGGCGCTGAGCCGCTGGCTTCTGAGAAGGGAGGGGTCGGTATGAATCTGCCTACCAAGGCCTGCCTGGGGGCGGGGGCCTTTCTGGTCCTGTCCGGGGGCCTGCTGGCCCTGACGGGGTTTCTGATGGGGGGCGACGCCTCTCTGGGCTGGAGCGGGCAGAGGGGCGCGGTGGAGGAGGCCTCCGGTACCCCGTCGGCGGAGACGGCCGGGGCCCTCGCGCCCTTTGCCGCGCTGAATGTGGACCTTGCCCGCGGATCCGTCAGCGTGGTTGCCGCCGGGGAGGACTATGAGATTTCCATCACCGGCCGGCTGGCGGAGAAGGTCAGCTATGAGCTGACGGGGGACACCCTCACCGTCACCGGCGGGGGAGAGGGGCTGGAGTTTTTCTCCTCCGGCGATGAGGCCCTGGTCATGGTGACGGTGCCAGAGGGCGCCTACCTGGAGTCGGCGGACCTGAACGCCGATATGGGCCAGGTGGAGGTGGACGGGATCACCGCCGCCGCCCTTCAGGTGTCCTCCGGCCTGGGGAATGTGGATCTGAGCGATGTGACGGCGGGGGACGCCTCCCTCACCCTGTCCATGGGCGATCTGACCGCCTATGGCCTCACCACCCGGAAGTCCCTTAGCGTGGCCAGCAACATGGGGGACGTGTCCCTGGACGGGACCTTCCTGGGGGAGAGCTCGGTCAGCCTGTCCATGGGCGACCTGGAGCTCACCGCCGCCCAGCCCCGGGAGGGCTGCGCCCTGGACCTGAGCACCGGGATGGGGGATGTGCACCTGGACGGCGAGCGGCAGGCCAACCCATACAGCCGGGCGGGGGACGGGGACGCCATCACCGTATCCAACGGCATGGGGGACGTCAGCGTGACCTTTACGGAGTGAAACAGAGAGGGCGGCGCCCTGCCGGTTTGGCAGGGCGCCGCCTTTGTGCAGAGGAATACGGGCCGTCCTATCTGCGGTAGGTCCGCGTGATATGGGCCAGCTTGCCCGATACGCTGGGGTTGAGCGCCTCGGCGCGCACCCGCCAGGACCAGTTCTGCGGCCCCATGGTGCCCGGGGCGTTGATGCGGGCGTCCCCGCCCAGGCCCAGCAGGTCCTGGAGCGGGGCCACGGCCAGCCGGCAGGGGGAGGCCCATGCCCCGCACACCGCCCCCCAGCCGAAGCCCTCGTCCCCCCGCAGCCGCAGGTAGTCGCAGGCGAAGTCCCGCTCCCGGGGAGAGGCCTGCTCAAAGAGCCACTGGACAAAGGTGGGGGTGTCGTGGGTGCCGGTGTACATCACCCCGTTCTGTGGGCAGTTGTGGGGCAGATAGGCGCTTTCACCGTCGGGGTCGAAGGCGTACACCAGCACCTTCATCCCCGGCAGGCCGCTTTTGGCGATGAAGTCCAGGGCTCCGGCGTCCAGGTCCCCCAGGTCCTCGGCGATGAGGGCCAGGCCGGGAACGCCCTTCAGGGCGTCCAGCAGATCCAGCCCCGGTCCCTGCTCCCAATGGCCCGCCCGGGCGTCGGCCGCGCCGGCGGGAATGGCCCAGTAGGTGTGGAAGGCCCGGAAGTGGTCGATGCGCACCACGTCGTACAGCCGGGCCATCTGCGCCCCCCGCCGCCGCCACCAGGCAAAGCCGGTCTTTTTGTGCCAGGCCCAGTCGTAGAGGGGGTTGCCCCAGTGCTGGCCCTTGTCGGAGAATGCGTCCGGGGGGACCCCGGCCACCTGGGACGCGGCCATGGCCCCGTTCAGCTGGAAGAGCTCCGGCTGGGCCCACACCTCGGCGGAGTCGGGGGAGACATAGATGGGCATGTCTCCGATGATGGAGACGCCCTTTCCGTTGGCATAGGCCTTCACCGCCGTCCACTGGCGGAAGAAGAGCAGCTGAAGGAAGGCGTGGTACTGGCACGTGTCCGCCAGCTCCCGCCGGGCCTTTTCCAGGGCCTCCGGCCGCCGCAGGCGGATCTCGTCGGGCCATTTTGCCAGCTCCGCCCCGCCGAAGCGCTCCCGCAGGGCCAGGAACAGGGCGTAGTCGGGCAGCCAGTCCTGTTCCGCGGCCAGAAACTGGTCCAGAGCCTCGGCATACCGCTCCCTGCCCCGCTCCCAGGCCGAGCGGAACAGGGCGGCCCGGTTTTTATGAAGCCAGGGGTAGTCCACCCGGTCCGGGTCGGCCCACCGGGCGGAGGAGAGCTCCTCGTGGGTGAGCAGGCCCTCGTCGGCCAGGGCCTCCGGGTCCAGCAGCAGGGGGTTGCCCGCGAAGCAGGAGGCGGACATGTAGGGGGAGTCGCCGCCGCCGGGGGGGACCAGGGGGAGGATCTGCCAGAACTTCTGGCCGGCGTCGGCCAGGAAGTTGACAAACTGCCGGGCGGGAGCGCCCAGAGTGCCGGTGCCGTAGGGGCCGGGCAGGGAGAACACGGGGAGAAGAACGCCGCTTGCGCGCGCTTGCATATACAGGCCTCCATTTAAAAATATCGTATCCCATTATAAGCGCTTTCGTCTGCTCAACGCAACTTTTATCGACAAAAATTTTGTTTCTGCATTGTTATTGATTTTTTGTCAACAAAAGTTAGATAATATTTATATATGATAGTTAACACAGGGAATAGATGAAATGAACATGCAAGCAGAAAAAATTTTAATCGCGTAGTGCGGGGTTGGACGATCAAATATGATGCTTTTGTATTGCGTTTTGCTGGGGTGAACGATATGAATGCACAAAATGTCAGGGAAGGAAAATCGCTGCGCGTCATATTATTGCTTGTGCCTCTTGTGATCCTGGCGTTTATTGCGCTGGCCGGCCCCCATGTGGTCAGCCAAACCGGTCCCAATATTGCGACTGGCCGGTTCCTGCGGGCGGCGGACGGCACGGACCTGTTCCTTCACACCGTGTCCCCCCGGGGCGAGACGGAGATTCTGCTGCTCCAGGACCTGGAGGGGGATGAGAACGCCTATGACAGTCTCTCCGACGGGGATCTGATCCGCATCGGCTACGCGGTCATCCGCTATGACGATTCGGGGCAGGGGAGCGTCGCCCCCTACGAGTGGGAGCTGAAACAGGAAGGGACGCCGGAGGATGTCCCCGCCGGCGTGTACGCGGAGATCCAGGCCCGGTTCCCCGGGCGGGCCTGAAACCCTCCGTGAGAAAAAGCCCCGCAGAGTTCCTGCGGCCGCAGCCGCAGGAATCAAATCAAAATCTGTCATATCCGGGGACACCGACCTTTCCCGCACAGCATAGCTGTGCGGCCTACGCTAAAAATGTGCCGCCGGCACATTTTCTTTACGCTGCGGCCTCGGAAATGACACTTCGCATGGCAAAAGGGGTGACTCTTTCGCAAGAAAATAAACCCCTTCCGCCATGTGATCTTTCTCGAAAAAGCGGCAAAGCCGCTTTTTCGACACGCTGAAACAGTGCGCAGGGGCGCGTGATCCGCGCGCCCCTGCGCACTGTTTACGTCTCCTCGATGGCGTCCCGGATGCTGTTGAATACCTCGTCCTGGTCCTCGCACATCACCAGCAGCACGGTGCCGTCGGCCAGCGTGTCCAGCCGGGCGTGGCTGGCGATGTCGTACTGGTCGGCCAGGTACTGCTGGAAGCTCTGCTCCTGCCGGGTGATGAAGTCCTCCAGATCGCTGTACACCGTGTCCTCCTTTCCGGGGTAAGGGTAGACGGCGGCGATGCCGTAGGCCTTCACGTTCATCAGGGACACCGACAGGGCGCAGGCCTGGCAGTCGTCGGCCTCCAGCCCCAGCAGGTCGAAGGCCGCCTGGCCCATGTCCTCCTGTACATCGGTGACCACGGGGTAAGCGCTGTTGAGCTCCTGATCCCGGGCCCCCTCTATGGCGGAGCGATAGGCCTCCGCGCGGTCCTGGGGAGAGGGGGAGTGGTCCGCGCTGTCTCCGCCGCAGCCTGCCAGCAGGGACAGGGACAGGATCAGGGACAGGATGAAAGTGACGGGTCTCATGTGTTTTCCTCCTTTGTTTTGGCGGACAGCCGCATGTTTTCTGTCGGAAGGGCGCGCAGCTCCAGCGCCCCGTCCCGGCATTCCAGCCGGGCGGCGCCCCCGGCCTTCAGCGCGCCGGAGAGCAGCGCCTCGGCGGCGGGGTCCTCCACCTGGGTGCGGATGGTCCGGCGGAGGGGGCGGGCGCCGTAGCTTGGGTCGAAACCGGCCTTGGCCAGGGCGTCCAGGGCCTCGTCGCTCCAGGTGAGCTCCGCCCCCAGGGCCGCCAGCCGCGCGGCCACCTGCTCCAGCATCCTCCGGGCGATGGCGCGGATCTCCTCCCGCCCCAGCTGGGTAAAGACGATGATCTCGTCCAATCGGTTGAGCAGTTCCGGGCGGAAGACCTTTTTCAGCTCCCCGGTGATCTCCTCCTTCAGCTCCTCCGGCGAGCGGGTGCGCCCGTCGCCGGCCTCCCCGGCGGAAAAGCCCAGCCGGCCGCCTCTGGCGGTGATGCGCTGGGCCCCCACGTTGCTGGTGAGCACCACGATGGCGTTTCTGAAGTCGGCCTTCCGGCCCAGGGAGTCGGTGAGGGTGCCCTCCTCCAGGACCTGGAGCAGGATCCCCCAGATGTCCGGGTGGGCCTTTTCGATCTCGTCAAAGAGCACCACGCAGTAGGGCCGGCGGCGGACCTGCTCGGTGAGCTGGCCGCCCTCCTCATGGCCCACATAGCCGGGGGGTGAGCCGATGAGCCGGGAGACGGCGTGCTTTTCCATGTATTCCGACATGTCAAAGCGGATCAGAGCCTCCTGGCTGCCGAACATGGCCCCGGCCAGGGCGCGGCACAGCTCGGTCTTGCCCACGCCGGTGGGCCCAAGAAAGAGGAAACAGCCTGTGGGGCGGCCCTCCTCCTTCAGCCCCACCCGGCCCCGGCGCACTGCCCGGGCCACGGCGTGCACCGCGTGGGCCTGGCCCACCACCCGCCGGTGGAGCTCCTCCTCCAGGCTCAGCAGGCGCCGGCTCTCCTCCTGGGTGAGCGTGGTCACCGGGATGCCGGTCCACCCGGCGGCCACCGCCGCCACGTCCTCGGCCGTCACCGAGCCTGTGTTCCGGCCCGACTGCCACAGGGCCCGCTGCTGCTCCAGCTCCCTGCGGAAGTCCCCCTCCGCGTCCCGGAGCATGGCGGCCCGCTCGAAGTTCTGGTCCCGGATGGCCTCTTCCTTTTCCCGGCGGGTGCGGTCAGTGCGCTCCTCCAGGTCCTGCAGCCCCGGCGGGGCGGACAGCCGGTCCATGCGCGCCTGGGAGGCGGCCTCGTCGATGAGGTCGATGGCCTTGTCAGGCAGACGGCGCTCACCGATATAGCGCACGGACAGGGCGATGGCCGCGTCGATGGCCCCGTCGGTGATGGTCAGCCGGTGGTGGGCCTCGTAGCGGTCCCGCAGGCCCAGCAGGATGGCCCGGGCGGTGTCCGGGTCGGGCTCGGCCACTGTTACCGGCTGGAACCGCCGTTCCAGGGCGGCGTCTTTTTCGATATAGCGCCGGTATTCGTCGGTGGTGGTGGCGCCCACCACCTGCAGTTCTCCCCGGCCCAGGGCGGGCTTGATGATGTTGGCCGCGTCGATGGCCCCTTCGGCGGAGCCTGCGCCCACAATGGTGTGCAGCTCGTCGATGAACAGGATCGTATCCCCGGCCCGGCGGACCTCCGCCAGCAGGTTCTTCACCCGCTCTTCAAATTCCCCCCGGTATTTGGTGCCCGCCACCATGGAAGACAGGTCCAGGGCCAGCAGGCGCTTGCCCCGCAGGTCGTCCGGCACCCGGCCGGCGGCCATGCGGGCTGCCAGGCCCTCGGCCACGGCGGTCTTGCCCACCCCCGGCTCGCCGATGAGGGCGGGGTTGTTTTTCCGGCGGCGGGAGAGGATCTGGATCACCCGGCGGATCTCCTTGTCACGGCCCACCACCGGGTCCAGCAGGCCGCCGGCGGCCATGGCGGTCAGGTCCCGGCAGAATTGCCCCAGCAGCTTGCCCTCCCCGGCGTATTCCCGCTCCCGGGCGCGGCCGCTTCCCCGGTAGGGGGCGGAGGAGGGTTCGCCGCCCATGGCGGCGGTCACGTCGGCCATCAGCCGCCGGGGCTCCGCCCCGGCCTTCACCAGGGCGCGCACCGCCACCCCGTCCCCCTCCCGGAGGATGCCCAGCAGCAGGTGCTCGGTGCCCACATAGCGCTGGCCCAGGCGGGCGGCCTCGGTCAGAGAGAGCTCGATGATCTTCTTGCACCGGGGGCTGAGGCCCTGGGCGGGGGCGCCTGCCGGGTCCCCGGTACCCACCAGGGAGGTCACCGCCTCCCGCAGGGCGTCGTGCTCCAGCCCGGCCGCGCGCAGGACCCGGGCGGCCACGCCGCCCCCTTCTCCCGCCAGGCCAAGCAGCAGATGCTCGCTGCCCACATATCCGTGGCCCAGCTGGGCGGCGGACTGCTGGGCCTGACGCAGGGCCTCCTGGGCCCGTTGGGTGAACCGGGTGTCATTCATGGCCGCCGCGCGCCTCTTTTTCACCCAAAACAGGGGTCCCTTTCGCCCTTTGACCGGCTTCATGCGTTCCTTCACGCCCTTTCGCTTTTGTTCGCGCCCGGTGGGCGCCGCTGCGGGGGGCGCCCTCCAGCTCCGGGGTCAGGCTCCCGGATGCCTCCATGCGGAACGGGGATGGCTGTTCCATATCTGCTTGCGCCTCCTCTGGTGCGGGCGGGTTTTCCCGCTGAGAAAAAATATACCCAAAACCGGCGCATTTTAGCATTGCATTTTTAAAAAGTTATGATATACTAGCCATAGTTTTAGAGTTTGGAGGTGTATTCCAATGGCCTATGTCATCAGCGACGCCTGCGTGAGCTGCGGCTCCTGCGAGGGCGCTTGCCCCGTGGGCGCGATCTCCCAGGGCGACACCCAGTACGTCATCGACGCCGGCTCCTGCATCGATTGCGGTTCCTGCGCCGATACCTGCCCCACGGGTGCCATTTCCCAGGGCTGATTTCGTCGTACGTAGAAAAACAGCGGTACGCCACAGCGTACCGCTGTTTTTAAATGCTTGTGCAAATGTGAGGTGACGGGCCATGAGCCTGCGGGGAAAGGACCTGCTCCTGGTGGGCCTTACGCTCTTTTCCATGTTCTTTGGGGCGGGGAACCTGATCTTTCCGCCGGGGATCGCCGCCCAGGCGGGGAGCCACACCTGGCCGGCCATGGCCGGCCTGGCGGTGAGCGCGGTGGGCCTGCCGGTGCTGGGGGTGGTGGCGGTGGCCCGTTCCGGCGGGCTGGACGCCCTGGCAGGACGGGTCCATCCGGCCTTTGCCCGCGCCTTTACCGTGGCGGCCTATCTGGCCATCGGCCCCTGCCTGGCCATCCCCCGCACGGCCACCACATCCTTTGAGATGGCGGTGCCGCCCTTCCTGGGGGCGGACGCCCCGCTGGCCGGGGCGCGGCTGGCCTGGTCGCTGGTGTTTTTCGCCGCCGCCCTGGCGCTGGCCCTGCGGCCGGAAAAGCTCACGGACCGGCTTGGCAAGGTGCTCTGCCCCATCCTGGTGGGGCTGATCCTTGTCACCTTTGCCGCCTGCGTGATCGATCCTCCCGCGGGCTACGGCCTGCCCCAGGGGGCTTATGCGGGCCACCCGGCCGTCCGGGGGTTTCTGGAGGGCTATCAGACCATGGATACCATCGCCGCCCTGGCCTTCGGCATCGTGATCGCCGTCAACATCCGGGCCCGGGGGGTGGACGGGACGCGCGCGGTGGTGAGCGGTACCGTCCGCTCCGGTGTGATCGCCGGGGCGATGCTGCTGGCGGTGTATGCCATGCTGGCTCACATCGGCGCCATCTCCGCCGGCGCGATGCCCGCCCCCTCCGACGGGGCGCAGGCGCTGGCCAACGCCGCGGGCCTGCTTTTCGGCCCGATGGGGAACATCCTGCTGGCCGCCATATTCTTCCTTGCCTGCTTCAATGTGTGCGTGGGCCTCATCAGCTCCTGCGGCGCTTTCTTTCACAGCATCTGCCCCAAGCTGTCCTATCGGGGCTGGGCTTTTCTCTTCGCGGTGGTGAGCGCGGTCATTTCCAACGCGGGACTGGCCCAGATCATGGCCTTTTCCGCCCCGGTGCTGGGAGCCATCTACCCCATGGCCATCCTGCTCATCGCCCTGTCCTTTCTCCCCCCGGCCCTGGCGCAGGGGCGGCGGGCCTACCCGGTGGGGATGCTCTTCACCGGGACGGCCAGCGTGCTCCTGGCCCTGCGGGACGTGGGAGCGCCCCTGGCCATTCTGGACGCCCTGCCCCTGGCCGGAGTGGGGCTGGGGTGGATCCTGCCGGCGGCGGCGGGGGTGGGGCTGGGCCTTGCCCTGCCCGCCCGGAAGGGGTAGGCCCGGGTGCCTGCGGGACCTACGACTTTGGCTTTGGCTTGAAGATCAGTGCCGCCAGCAGCCCGAAGAACACCGCGGCGGCGATGCCCCCTGCCGCGGCGGTCACCCCGCCGGTGAGGGCCCCCAGGGTCCCCTGCTCCGCCACCGCCTTCGCCGCCCCCTTGGCCAGCAGCCAGCCGAAGCCGGTAAGGGGGACCGTGGCCCCCGCCCCGCCGAAATCGGCGATATACTGGTATATCCCCAGCCCGCCCAGCACCACCCCGGCCACCACATAGGCCACCAGGATGCGGGCGGGGGTGAGCTTGGTCTTGTCGATGAGCACCTGCCCGATCAGGCACAGCGCCCCGCCGCACAGAAAGGCCCGGGCATACTCTCCCAACGCTTCCATTACGTTTTTCCTCCTTCCAGGGCCACCGCGTGGCATATGCCGGGGATGCTCTCCCCCTGCTGGGTGGAGGTGGGGGAGAGCAGGGCCCCGGTGCCGCAGAAAAGCAGCCGGCGCCATTTCCCGCCGGCCAGGCCGCCCAGCAGGAAGCCGCACAGCACCGCCGCCGAGCACCCGCAGCCCGACCCGCCGCAGTGCACGTCCTGCCCCTGCCGGTCGTAGATGAGCGCGCCGCAGTCGGCCAGATTGGGCAGATCCAGCCCCGCTTCCCGCAGCAGCTCCCCCAGCAGCTCCAGCCCCAGCGATCCCAGGTCGCCGGTGACGATGAGATCGTAGTCCGAGGGCTTCCGCCCCGTGTCCGCCAGGTGGGAGAGGATGGTGTCCGCCGCCGCGGGGGCCATGGCCGCGCCCATGTTGTTGGCGTCCTTGACGCCCAGATCCACCACCCGGCCCAGGGTCACGTGGATGATGCGGGGCCCTTCGCCCTCCCGGCCCACCAGGGCGCACCCCGCCCCCGTCACCGTCCACTGGGCGGTGGGCGGGCGCTGCCCGCCGTACTCCAGGGGGGTGCGGTACTGCCGCTCCGCCGAGCAGAAGTGGGAGGAGGTCACCGCCGCCGCCCGCTCCAGAAAGCCGCCCCCGGTCAGCAGGGCCGCCAGGGCCAGGGACTCTGCCATGGTGGAGCAGGCTCCGTACAGCCCCAGGAAAGGCCGCCCGTGCTCCCGGGCGGCGAAGGCCGAGCCGATGCATTGATTGAGCAGGTCCCCCGCCAGCAGGCAGTCCACCGCCCCGGGGGCCAGCCCCGCCTTGTCCAGGGCCAGGGACAGGGCCTTTTTCTGCATGGCGGTCTCCGCCTTCTCCCAGCTCTTCTCCCCAAAGCTGTCCTCTTCGCCCACCAGGTCGAAGAAGTCCGCCAGGGGACCCTGGCCCTCCTTTTTCCCAACCACGCTGGCCCAGGAGAGCACCCGGGGCCCGCCGGGGAGGGTGATGGTGCGCCCGCCGCCCTGCTGTCTGTCCATACGCTCACTCCAGTTTTTTCGGAATGGTGCTATTTTGAACGAAAAGGGCGGAAAATATCAGCGCGGATTTTTCTCCCCTGCCGCTGGTCAAACCCGGGATTATACGCTATAATGGGAGAAACACGAAAAGGAGGACCTGCCATGGAACAGGAAGCCAGGCGCACGCTGGCCTATCTCTGCCCCTCCTGCCGCCAGAGCGTGGCGGTGGAGCGGACCGTTTTTCAGCTGGCCGCCTCGGCCAATACCCTGTCCTGCCCCTGCGGCAAGTCCGCCCTGAAGGTGGAGCTCATGGGCGACCGCGCCCGGCTGACGGTGCCCTGCCTGTTCTGCGGGCGGGACCACACGGTGGTGTGCTCCTCGCAGGCATTTCTCCACCAGCGGCTGCTGGCCTTCTCCTGCGCGGCGTCGGGGCTGGACTGCTGCCTGGTGGGGGAGGAGGGGGCGGTGTTCGCCGCCCTCAGGCGCCTGGAGGAGGCGGCCGACAAGCTGGAGGCCGCCGGCGGCGAACGGGGAGCCTTTCTGGACCCGGTGGTGATGGAGGAGGTCCTGGCCGAGGTGAAGGACATCGCAGGCCGGGGCGGCGTCTGCTGCACCTGCGGCTCCACGGAGTGGAAGCTGAAGGTGAATTTCAGCTCCGTAGACCTGATCTGCGCCTCCTGCGGCGGGATCATGCGCATCCCCGCCGCCACTGCCGACGACCTGGATGACGTCTGCTGCAAGGACAGGCTGGTCATAAAGGGGACCGCCCCGGACTGACGGCGATCCCAGGGGGTATGTCTATGTACTACGAAAAGGAATATCTGGTGGACTCCCGCGATATCGACCCCTGGTATCACTGCCGGCCCTCCGGCCTGCTGGGGGCCCTGCAGGAGGCGGCGGTGGAGGCGGCCTGCCAGCTGCACGCCTCCCGGGAGGAGATGCTCGGCAAGTACAACTGCTTCTGGATGCTGGCCCGGCTCTGGTACCGGCTGGACCGGCCCCTGTGCTGGGGGGACAAGGTCACGGTGCGCACCTGGCACCGGGGCGCCCGGGGGGCGTCCACCTACCGGGATTTCGACCTGTTCGTGGATGGGGAGCCGGCGGGGGAGGCGGTATCCACCTGGGTGCTGGCCGACGCGGACACCCACAAGCTCTTCCGCATGAACCACCTGGAGGAATTCCAGGGTACGGACGGCGGGGAGCTGTGCAAGGAGAGGACCCTCTCCGGCCTGCGCCTGCCCCCGGACATGGAGAAGGCGGAGGACCGGCTCCTCCACTACAGCGACACCGACGTCAACGGGCACGTGAACAACGTGCGCTACGTGGACTTCATCTGCGACGCCCTGCACATGGAGCGCCTGGGGCCGAATCGCTTTGTCTCTGAACTCCAGGTGGGCTACCTGGCCGAGTGCCGGGCGGGGGAGACCCTGGAGCTCTATACCGGCCAGTCCGGCGGGCTGTGGTATGTCCGGGGGACGGACGGCGCGGGGAAGCACCGCTTCGACGGCGCGGTGGCCCTGGCGGATACCGCGCCTTGACAGGGCGGGAGCGCTCAGGTACAATAGATAAAATTTTACGTTCCAGACGGCCCGCCGCGCATTGAGGCCGCGGATATCTCAAAAAGACGGACCGGCCGTATTCTGAACAGAAAAAGGAGATGCACTATGGTCAACACCGACGAGCGAGAGAAGTTCACCCGGCAGGGCCTCACCTTTGACGACGTGCTGCTCATCCCCGCGGAGAGCGACGTCCTGCCCGCAGACATCGACCTGCACACCCAGCTCACCCGGAAGATCCGCCTGAACATCCCGCTGATGAGCGCGGCCATGGACACGGTCACCGAGTCCCGCATGGCCATCGCCATCGCCCGGGAGGGGGGCATCGGCATCATTCACAAGAACATGTCCATCGGCGCCCAGGCCGAGCAGGTGGACATGGTCAAGCGCAGCGAGAACGGCGTCATCACCAACCCCTTCTGGCTGGCCCCCGGCCACACCCTGGCCGAGGCCGACGAGCTCATGGCCAAGTACCGCATCTCCGGCGTGCCCATCTGCAAGGACGGCAAGCTCATCGGCATCATCACCAATCGGGACATGAAGTTCGAGACCGACATGAGCCAGCTGGTGGACAACGTGATGACCAAGGACCACCTGGTCACCGCCAAGGAGGGCGTCACCCTGGAGGAGGCCAAGGACATCCTCCGCCGCCACAAGATCGAAAAGCTTCCCATCGTGGACGACGAGTACCGCCTGAAGGGCCTCATCACCATCAAGGACATCGAGAAGGCCACTGTCTACCCCAACTCCGCCCGGGACGAGAAGGGCCGGCTGCTGGCGGGGGCCGCCATCGGCGTCACCGACGATGTGCTGGACCGGGTGGCCGCTCTGGTGGAGGCGGGGGCGGACGTGCTCTGCCTGGACTCCGCCCACGGCCACTCCCACAATATCCTGGACTGCGTGCGCCGGGTGAAGGCCCTCTACCCTGACGTGCAGCTCATCGCCGGCAACGTGGCCACCGCCGAGGGCACCCGCGCCCTCATCGAGGCGGGGGCCGACTGTGTGAAGATCGGCATTGGCCCCGGCTCCATCTGCACCACCCGCGTGGTGGCGGGCATCGGCGTGCCCCAGATCACCGCCGTGTACGACGCGGCCCGGGTGGCCCAGGAGTACGGCGTCCCCATCATCGCCGACGGCGGCGTGAAGTATTCCGGCGACATCGCCAAGGCCATCGCCGCCGGGGCCAACGTGGTCATGCTGGGCTCCCTGCTGGCCGGCTGTGAGGAGTCCCCGGGGGACACCGAGGTCTACCAGGGCCGGCAGTTCAAGGTCTACCGGGGCATGGGCTCCCTGGGGGCCATGGGCAAGGGCTCCAAGGACCGCTACTTCCAGCAGAACAACAAGAAGCTGGTGCCCGAGGGCGTGGAGGGCCGTGTGCCCTACAAGGGACTGGCCGGGGAGACCATTTATCAGCTCATGGGCGGCCTGCGGGCCGGCATGGGCTATACCGGCTGCCGGAATGTGGAGGAGCTGCAGAGCAAGGCCCAGTTCATGCAGATCACTTCCGCCGGCCTGAAGGAGTCCCACCCCCACGACGTGTATATCACCAAGGAGGCTCCCAACTACACCATTTCCGGGTCGTAAGCCATGGAGCGCATCACCGTCGCGGCACAGCCGGAGGGCTGGGCCGTCCCCGCCGGCCGGGAGGCCGAGGCCGCCGAGCGCCTGGGCCGGTTCGAGGACGCCTGGGCGCAGCTGGAGGCCCGTCAGGCGCAGGTCGCCGCCCGCATGGAGGCGCTGAAGGCCCAGGGAAAGCAGAAAAGCGCCCAGTTCCGGGAGCTCTTTGCTGAAAAGCTCACCATCCAGAACACCCTGACCCTGTGGGAGACCTACGGGATCAAATGAGAAAGGCCGCCGCCCAGCATGGGCGGCGGCCTTTTCACGCGGCGGGAGCGCTGCGGTTCATCCGCAGAAAACGGACTCCGGCCCCACCTTGGAGCAGCCGGGCGGGGCGTATTTCCACTTGTCTACCCGCCCGCCGGTGATAAAATACTCCAGGGGCGGCCGCTGTGAGGCGGGGGGCAGTTCGTCGATGACCAGCAGCTTGATCTTAATGCTCTGGGGCAGGATGGCCTTGATGTACACCGACACCCGGCCCCCCTCCCGCAGCAGGGGGCTGCGCTCGGCAAGGCCCGAGAGGTTGGGGGAGAGCTCCACGAAGGCCCCATAGTCCTTCAGGCCGCGGACGATGCCCGGCACCGTCATGCCGGGGTGGAACCTGCGCGCGTTTTCCGCCCAGGTGCCCAGCAGCTCCTTGTGGGTGAGGTATATCCGTCCCCGGGCCGGGTCCAGGTCCTGGACCACCGCCAGGATGGCATCACCCAGGGCGAAGCGGGCGGAGGGGTGGGGGATACGGGCCACGGAGATGTTCTCGATGCCGATGAGGGAGGGCACGCCGCATCCGATATCCACAAAGGCCCCGAAGGGCTCCAGGTGGGTGACGGCGGCGGGCACCACCTGGCCGGGCCGCCACGTGTCCAGCATCCGGTCCAGGGCCATCTGCTGGGCTCGGCGGCGGGAGAGGCGGGGGCAGAGCCTGCCCTCTTGCTCCTCCAAAGCCTCAACTGTAAAGCAAACCGGCTTGCCAACCCGAGAGAGGATGGCGATATCCCGCGTCTGCCCCTGCGCCACCCCCAGGGCGGCCTCCTCCCTGGGAATGACGCCGGTAAAGGGGCCCAGAGCCACCGCCAGGTCGTGCCGGGCGTCGCAGGAGAGGGCCACCCCCTCCAGGATATTGCCGGCCTGCATGGCCCGGCGCAGTGCGGCGGGGGCGGCGCAGGCGGCCTGGTTCTCCGGGGTATGCAGCAGCCGGCCTTCCGGCGGGAAACGGCTTGTCAATCTGACCAAATCCTTTCTGCGTTCCAGGCTGATTTTTCTCGACGGGGCAGTATATGCGCCGGACAACCTTGAATTGACAGGGCGGGCGGGGGAAATTATAATAGGAATATGCTTTATAAGAGTAAAGTGCGGGAAAGGGGAGCGGGCCATGGACATCCGGGTGGGGGACGTGCTGGAGCTGAAAAAGGAGCACCCCTGCGGCAGCCGGCGCTGGCTGGTGCTGCGGGTGGGGATGGACTTCCGCATGCGGTGCTTGGGCTGCGGCCATGAACTGATGATCCCCCGCAGCAAGGCGGAGAAGAGCATCAAAAAGATCATCCGCGAGGAGGGACAGGCATGAAGGAGTTCTGGAGCCGGAGGGCCCGGGCGCTGACCCCCTACACCCCCGGCGAGCAGCCCCGGCAGCGGCGGCTCATCAAGCTCAACACCAATGAGAATCCCTACCCGCCGTCCCCCTGGGCTCTGGAGGCCATCCGCGCGGCGGCGGGGGAGGGCCTGCGGCTCTACCCGGACCCGGAGGCCGCGGAGCTGCGGGAGACCCTGGCGGCGGTCTATGGCCTCAGGCCGGAACAGGTGTTCGTGGGCAACGGGTCGGACGAGGTGCTGGCCTTCTGCTTCCAGGCCTTTTTCGACCCGGAGCGGCCCATCCTGTTTCCTGACGTGACATACAGCTTTTACCCGGTGTTCGCCGCGCTGTTCGGCCTTCCGTACCGGCAGGTGCCCCTGGACGAGAACTTCGCCCTGCCCCTGGAGCAGTTCATGGGCGGCAACGGCGGCGTGGTCATCGCCAACCCCAACGCCCCCACCGGCCGGGACATCTCGCTGGGAGACGTGCGGGCCCTGGCTGCGGGCAACCCGGAGGCGGTGGTGCTGGTGGACGAGGCCTATGTGGACTTCGGGGCCCAGTCCGCCGTCCCCCTGGTGGGGGAGTACCCCAACCTGGTGGTGGTGCAGACCATGTCCAAGTCCCGGTCCCTGGCGGGACTGCGGGTGGGCTACGCCCTGGGGGATGAGGATCTCATTGCCGCCCTGAACTGTGTGAAGAACTCCTTCAACTCCTACACCCTGGACCGGCTGGCCCTGGCGGGGGCGGCCGGGGCCCTGCGGGACCCGGAGTATCTGCGCACCGTGACCATGAAGATCGCCAGTACCCGGGACCGAACGGCGGACCGCCTGCGGCGCATGGGCTTCCAGGTGACCGATTCCGCCGCCAACTTCCTCTTTGCCACCCATCCCGAGGCGTCCGCCAAGGCCCTGCTGGACGGCCTGCGGGAGAAGGGCATTCTGGTCCGCTGGTGGGACGACCCCCGCATCCGGGACTATCTGCGCATCACTGTGGGCACCGATGAGGAAATGGACGCCCTCTGCCAGGCCCTGTCCGAATTGCTGGAGGCCGAGGAATAAAATCGCCTCCTTTCGACGCGATCCCCGCCCCCAAGCGGTTCTGCCGCCTGGGGGCGGGGATTTTTTGTCCCATTCCGCTTCTGACCTTTTTTGTGGACGGGTCCGGCTATAATGGGCGCTGTGACGGAGAGGGGGAGCGGCATGGCAACAGTCTACCTGGATGAGCTCTTCCTGCTGAACCTTGTGGTGGATTACCTCCTTTTGCTGGCTGCCGGGCGGCTGGCGGGGGAGGTGCTCTGCCGTCCCCGGCTGGCCCTGGGCGCGGCCCTGGGGGCGGCCTACGCGGCGGGGGTGGTGCTGCCGTTCGGCGGCTTTCTGCTCCACCCGCTGTGCAAGCTGGGGGCGGGGGTGCTGATGGTGGTCCTGGCCTATGGGCACAGCCGCCGCCTGCTGCGGACGGGGCTGACCTTTTTCGCCGTGTCCGCCGCCTTCGGAGGCGGGGTGTTCCTGCTCCAGACCTTCGGCAGCCGGAGCCTGGCGCTGGACGGGATGCTTTCTGCGGCCCCGGACCTGCGGCTCATCCTCCTGTCGGCGACGGTTTGCTACATCCTCATCACCCTGGCCCTGGGCCGGGTATCCCGCCACAGCGCATCCGGGGAACTGGTAAAGGCGGAACTCACCCTGGCAGGGCGGCGGGTGGAGCTCACCGCCCTGGTGGATACGGGCAATACCCTTGCCGACCCCGCCACCGGCCAGCCGGTGATGGTGGCGGAGGGGGAGAAGGCCGCCCCGCTGTTTCCGCCGGGCAGGGCGCCCACGGCGGAAGAGCTGCGGGACCCGCCGGCCCTGCTGGAGCGGCTGTGGGCGGAGGGATGGCGGGGCCGGTGCCGCCTGCTGCCCTACCGGGCGGTGGGGATAGAGCACGGCCTGCTGCTGGCTGTGAGGCTGGACGGGGCGAAAGTGGGCGGACAGGAGTGGCGCGGCCTGCTGCTGGCCCTGTCTCCCACCCCTGTGACGGACGGGGGCGGGTACAGCGCCCTGATCGGGACATAGCGGGGAAGGGAGAGACCATGGAAGGGACGATCATGAAATGGCATCTGCGCCTGGGGGCGCTGCTGGCCCGGCTGGGCCTGGCCCTGCCGGGGAAGGTCATGTACATCGGAGGGAGCGACACCCTGCCCCCTCCGCTGTCCAAGGAGGAGGAGGCGGAGCTCATCGCGCGGCTGGAGGAGGACGACGGGCCGGCCAGAGGACAGCTCATCGAGCGCAATCTGCGCCTGGTGGCCTACATCGCCCGCCGGTTTGAAAACACCGGGGTGGGCATCGAGGACCTGATCTCCATCGGTACCATCGGCCTTATCAAGGCCATCAATACCTTTCAGCCCGCCAAAAACATCAAGCTGGCCACCTACGCCTCCCGCTGCATCGAAAACGAGATCCTCATGCATCTGCGCAAGACCGCCAGCCTGAAGAGCGAGGTCTCCTTCGACGAGCCGCTGAATACCGACTGGGACGGCAACGAGCTGCTCCTGTCCGACATCCTGGGCACGGAGAACGACCTGGTGATGAAGCCCATCGAGGACGACGTGGACCGGCGCCTGCTCCTGGACGCCCTGGAGAAGCTGGAGGGACGGGAGAGGCAGATCATCACCATGCGCTTCGGCCTGGATGGTCGCCCCGAGCGCACCCAGAAGGAGGTTGCCGACAGCCTGGGCATCTCCCAGTCCTACATCTCCCGCCTGGAAAAGCGGATCATCAGCCGGCTGAAGAAGGAGATCCTGAAAATGATGTAAGACCGGCGGGCCGCCTCTGCGGCCCGCCGGAGACTGTCGAAAAAGTGGCAAAGCCGCTTTTTCGAGTAAGATGCAGCCCTCTGCGCGCAGGATTTGTCCGCCTTA
>CALXEB010000032.1 GCA_944387215.1 uncultured Flavonifractor sp.
GGGACACGTCGATGATGGAGGCCCGGAAGATGTTGGCGATCTGGATGACCTCGTTGCGGATGTCGGGGGTCTCGGCCTTGACCTTGAACATCACCAGCTCCCGGCGGATGGAGCGCTCCGGCTTGAGCTCCTGCACGGAGTAGACCGAAAACTGCTTGCGCAGCTGGTTCATGATCTGCTCGGTCATGGCCTCGTCGGCGGTGACCTCGATGGTGATGCGGGAGACGGTGGGATCGTCGGTGGTGCCCACTGCCAGGGATTCGATGTTGTATCCCTTCCGGGAGAAGAGCCGGGAGACCTGGGACAGGACGCCGGCGGCGTTTTCCACCAGCACCGAGAGGGTGCGGCGCTTCACAGACAGTTCATTCATTTCCACGCCCTCCTTAATCCAGGATAAAGTCGGTGACCGGGGTGCCCGCGGAGACCATGGGATGGACCATGGCGTCCTTGTCGATGGCGCACTCGATCAGATAGGGCCTGCCGCTGTCCACCGCCCGGCGGAAGGCGGCCTCGAACTCCGCCTGGCTGGCCGCCCGCTCCCCCTGGATGCCGTAGGCCGCCGCCAGCTTGACGAAGTCGGGGCCCCGGTCCAGGTCGGTCTGGGAAAAGCGCTTGCCGTAGATCAGGTTCTGCCACTGGCGGACCATGCCCAGGGTGCGGTTGTTGAAGATGACGGTGATGACCGGGATGTCATAGTGCTCTGCGGTGCACAGCTCGTGGCAGTTCATGCGGAAGCAGCCGTCGCCGGTGCACTGGACCACCACCTTGCCCGGGTTGCCCACCTTGGCCCCCATGGCGGCCCCCAGGCCGAAGCCCATGGTGCCGAAGCCGCCGGAGGTGATGAACTGGCCCGGCCGGGAGAAGTGGTAATACTGGGCGCACCACATCTGGTGCTGGCCCACGTCTGTGACGATGATGGCGTCACCGTCGGTGACGTCCTGGATGGTCTCCAGGATCTCATGGGGGTGGAGGATGTCGTCCTTTTTCAGCGGCACCTCCTTGTGGGAGAAGACCCACTGCTTCCACTCCGGGTAATCGTGCACGGGGAGCTTCTCGTTGAGCAGCTCCAGCACCCTCCGGGCGTCGCCGATGATGTGGTGGTCGGTCTCCACGTTCTTGTCGATCTCCGCCCGGTCGATGTCGATGTGGACGATCCTGGCGTTGGGGGCGAAGGTGGCCGGGTCGGTGGCCACCCGGTCGGAGAAGCGGCAGCCCACGGCGATGAGCAGATCGCACTGGTCGCTGGCCAGGTTGGAGGCGTGGGAGCCGTGCATGCCGATCATGCCGGTGAAGAGCGGGTGGTTGCCGGGGCAGGCGCCGCCGCCCATGATGGTGGAGGCCACCGGGGCGCCCAGCGTCTCGATAAATTTGCGGAACTCGGGCACCGCCCCCTTGGAGCGGATGACCCCGCCGCCCACCAGCACCAGGGGCTTTCTGCACTCCTCGATCATGTCCAGCAGGGTCTGGATATCCCCGGCGTCGGGCTCGGGGGCCCGCAGGTCGTGGTTGGACCGGCGGAGCATGGCGGCCAGCCGGCCGTGGTTGGGGTGCTCGGACACCGGCAGGGGCTCGTAGTCGGCCTCGGCGGCGGTGACGTTCTTGGCGATATCGATGAGCACCGGCCCCGGGCGGCCGGAGCGGGCGATGGCAAAGGCCTCCCGGATCACATCGGCCAGCTGCTCCGGGTCCTTCACCAGGTAGTTCCACTTGGTGATGGGCATGGAGATGCCGGTGATGTCCACCTCCTGGAAGGAGTCCTTGCCGATGAGGTTCTCACTGACGTTGCAGGTGATGAACACCACGGGGGAGGAGTCGTAGTAGGCGGTGGCGATGCCGGTGGTCAGGTTGGTGGCCCCGGGGCCGGAGGTGGCGAAGCACACCCCCACCTTTCCGGTGGCCCGGGCATACCCGTCGGCGGCGTGGGAGGCCCCCTGCTCGTGGGCCGTCAGGATGTGGCGGATTTTCTCCTTATATCCGTGCAGCTCAAACTCGTCATATACATTCAGAATGGTGCCGCCGGGGTAGCCGAAGACCGTGTCTACCCCCTGCTCCAGCAGGCACTCCATCAAAATCTGAGCGGTTTTCATTCTCATGGGTCGTATACCTCCTTTGGCGGAACTCTCATATCAAAAACACATGGCGGCTTCGTCCCATAGGACGAAGCCGCCATGACTCCGTGGTACCACCTAATTTCGCGGGCAGGCCCGCGCACTCGTTGCCCCGATAACGGAGGGGAAACCCGTCTCCGCCTAGCCATCTGGTTCAGCGGAGCTGCTCTCGGGTGAGCGCCCGGACGGCCTCACGGGAGCTTACACCAGCCGCTCCCTCTCTGCGCTTGCGCGCCGTCCGTATGAATCCGGTCATCGCTTTTGGCGCCGCCGGATATGCCCGGCGGAGTTTAATTACTGATTATCTTACCGTTTCGGTCGGCGTTTGTCAATCTGCTCAGTTTGATTTTTTGAACTTCTCTCTTTTTCACAACGCCGACGGAAGCGGAGCGATGGCGGCAATTCATCTTGACGAAAAATGAACTACACGGTACAAATGCACAGAAACAGGGCGAAACAGCGCGCTTTTCGGCTTTTGAGATAAAACTGACCAGTTCAGCGCAAAAAATGAATAAAATTTGAACATTTTAACTGGACAATTTGGCGTCTTTGCGCTATGATAATTCTGTTTGAGATACCGGTCAAACAACTCAGAAAAATGGCCCGTGTGTGGGTCAGATTTGCGAGGTGGACCTATGAAGCAAAGCTTTTACGGCGGCGTGCATCCCCATGACCGGAAGGAGTTGGCACGCCACAAGGAGATTGTGCCTCTCAGCGCGGCTCCCAAAGAGGTCGTCATCGCCATGGCGATGCACGTCGGCGCGCCCTGCAAGCCCATCGTCTCTGTGGGCGACCAGGTGAAGGTGGGCCAGAAGATCGGCGAGATCGCCGGCCTGGGCGCCCCCATCCACGCGTCGGTGTCCGGCACGGTCAAGGCGGTGGAGCCCCGTCCCTATGTGGGCGGCGGCAAGTGCATGTCCGTGGTCATCGAGAACGATTTCCAGGACACCTGGGGCTCTGAGCTCACCCCCCATCCCGACTACACCAAGCTGACGACCAACGAGATCGTGGAGATCGTCAAGGAGGCCGGTATCACCGGTATGGGCGGCGCCGGCTTCCCCACCCATGTGAAGATCAGCTCCGGCCTGGGCAAGGTGGACACGCTGATCCTCAACGGTGCGGAGTGCGAGCCGTACATCACCGCCGACCACCGGCTGATGCTGGAGCAGGGCGAGAAGGTCATCGGCGGCGTGCGCATCCTGATGCAGGCCTTCGGCCTCAAGAGCGCCGTCATCGGCGTGGAGGCCAACAAGGAGGACGCCATCGAGCACCTGAAGGCCCTGGTGGGCGGCAAGAACGACGTGACGGTGGAGTCTCTGCGCACCCGGTACCCCCAGGGCGCTGAGAAGCAGCTGATCCAGCGCATCACCGGCCGCGAGGTGCCCCCCGGCGGGCTGCCCGCCCATGTGGGCTGCGCGGTGTTCAACGTGGGCACCGCCGCCGCGGTGTACGACGCGGTAGTGGAGGGCAAGCCCCTGACCCACCGCATCATCACCGTCACCGGCGACGCCATCCAGGACCCCGTGAACCTGCGGGTCCCCCTGGGCACCTCCTTCCAGCAGCTCATCGAGGAGGCCAAGGGCTTCAAGGAGACCCCCGAGCGGGTGCTCACCGGCGGCCCCATGATGGGTATCGCCCAGTACACGCTGGACGTCACCTGCATCAAGGGCACCAACGCCGTGCTCTGCCTGACCAAGAAAGAGGCCGCCCCCGTGGTGGCCGAGGAGACCTGCCTGCGCTGCGCCCGCTGCGTCAACGTCTGCCCCATGCACCTGACTCCCGTGTACATGCACCTGTACGCCGAGAAGGGCATGTGGAAGGACGCTGAGGCCCTCAATGTCATGGACTGCATCGAGTGCGGCTCCTGCAACTACATCTGCCCCGCCCGTATCCATCTGGTCCAGTCCTTCCGGGTGACCAAGGCTGAACTGCGGACGCTGGCGGCCAAGGAAAAAGCTGCAAAGGAGGCGGCCAAAGCATGAACGACATGAAAGATCTGAAGCTGACGGTGGCCTCGTCCCCCCACATCGCTTCTCCCATCGACACCCGCAACCTGATGCGGGACGTGCTCATCGCCCTGGTGCCCGCCCTGGTGTTCGGCGTGGTGTTTTTCGGCCCCCGGGCCCTGGTGGCCACCATTGTCTCGGTCATCGCCTGCGAGTTCTTTGAGTGGGCCTACCGCAAGATCATGAAGAAGTCCACCGTCAACGGGGACCTGTCCGCCGCCGTCACCGGCGTGCTGCTGGCCTTCGTGTGCGCGCCCACCCTGCCCTACTGGATGCTGGTCATCGGCGACTTCTTCGCCATCGTGGTGGTCAAGCAGCTTTTCGGCGGCCTGGGCAAGAACTTCCTCAACCCCGCCCTGGCCGGCCGCGCCTTCCTGATGCTGTGCTACCCCGTGGCCATGACCACCTGGGTGGTGCCCGGCATCGGCGGCGACGTGTGGGCCAACATCATCGGCAACACCACCACCATGTCCGGGGCCGACGTAGTCACCGGCGCCACCCCCCTGAGCGTGGACTTCATGCACTCCGGAGTGCTGCCTGACGTGTCCATCGGCGAGGCCTTTGTGGGCCAGGTGGGCGGCTGTATCGGCGAGATCTCCGCCCTGGCCCTGCTGGTGGGCGGGCTGTACCTCATCGCCCGGGGCGTCATCCGGGCCCGCATCCCCGTGGCCTACATCGCCACCGTGGCGGTGCTCACCTTTATCTTCCCCCTGGGCGGCAATGACCGGCTGACCTGGATGGCCTATCAGCTGTTCACCGGCGGCCTGTTCCTGGGCGCCTTCTTTATGGCCACCGACTATGTCACCAGCCCCGTCACCAAGAAGGGCGAGGTCATCTATGGCATCGGCTGCGGCCTGCTGACCGTGTTCATCCGCTACTTCGGCGGCTATCCCGAGGGCGTGAGCTACTCCATCCTGATCATGAACTGCTGCGTGTGGCTCATCGACAAGGCCGGCAAGCCCAACCGCTATGGTGTGACCAAGGAAATGAAGGCCGCCGAGAAGGCCGCCAAGAAAGCCGGAAAGGAGGGCTGAGCCATGAGTGAGACAACTGTGAAGAAAGACCCCAGCACCCCGACCCTGGTAGTCGTGCTGTTCCTGATCTGCCTGGTGACGGCCCTGCTGCTGGGCCTGACCAACGAGGTCACCGCGCCCTTTATCCAGGAGAACAACTGGAAGACCACGCAGGAAGCCATGAACGCTGTGCTTCCCGCGGATGAATATGCCGACGTCACCAGCCAGTATACCGGCGGCGACGCCACGGTGGAGGCGGTCTATCAGGCCGGCGACGCCGGGTATGTGGTCCAGGTCTCTCCGCCCACTTCCTTCAGCGGCAACCTGACCATCATGGTGGGCGTGGACTCCGGCTACGCCTGCACCGGCATCTCCATCACCAGCACCGGCGAGACCTCCGGCCTGGGCTCCAACGCCAGCCGGCCCTCCTTCGCCGACCAGTTCATCGGCAAGACCGGCACCGTGGCCGTCACCAAGGACGGCGGCGACATCAACGCCATCACCGGCGCCACCATCACCTCCCGCGGCGTGTGCGAGGCGGTCAACTCCGCCATCGCCGTGGCCGAGAGCATGGGTTAAGGAGGTAAGAACGTGAATCCGAAAAAGCAATTGATGGACGGCCTGTTCTTCCAGAACCCGGTTACCGTCCAGCTGCTGGGCATGTGCTCCACCATGGCCATCACCACCACCCTGTTCAACGGCCTTGGCATGGGCGTGTCCGTGCTGATTATCCTGACCCTGTCCAACATCCTGATCGCCGCGCTGCGGAAGATCATCCCCAACAACATCCGTATCGCCTGCTTCATCGTGGTGATCGCCGGCTTCGTGACCATCGTGGACCTGATGCTCCAGGCCTTCATCCCGGCCCTGTCCAAGAGCCTGGGCCTGTTCATCCCCCTGATCGTGGTCAACTGCATCATCCTGGGCCGGGCCGAGGCGTTCTCCTATAAGAACTCCATCGCCGCCTCCACTCTGGACGGCATCTTCCAGGGCCTGGGCTACACCATCATCCTGATCATCATGTGCGTCATCCGCGAGTTCCTGGGCGGCGGCACCGTCATGGGCGGCCTGCTGGAGATCAACCAGGAGACCGGCCAGCTGGTCTTCGGCCTGGGCACCGCCGCCGGCATCCGCGTCCTGCCTGAGGCATTCCCCGCCCTGGGCATGATCCTGCCGGTGGGCGGCTTCCTCACCCTGGCCTGCCTCATCGCCGCCATGCAGTACATCCTGAACAAGCCCAAGAAGGCGAAAAAGACTGAGGAGGTGGCCAAGTAATGGGATTCGATTTTGCCAACCTGTTCAGCGTGGCCCTGGGCGCCATTCTGGTCAATAACTTCATTTTCTCCCAGTTCCTGGGCATCTGCCCCTTTATGGGCGTGTCCAAGAAGATCGACACCGCCGCCGGCATGGGCATCGCCGTGACCTTCGTCATGGGCCTGGCCTCCGCCATCTGCTGGCCCATCAACGAGCTGCTGCTCCACTTCGACCTGGCCTTCATGCAGACGGTGACCTTCATCCTGGTCATCGCGGCCCTGGTGCAGTTCATCGAGATGTTCCTGAAGAAGTCCATGCCCTCCCTGTACGAGGCCCTGGGCATCTACCTGCCCCTCATCACCACCAACTGCGCGGTGCTGGGCGTGGTGCTGCAGAACACCCAGAACAGCTATGACTTCATCACCAGCGTGGTGTACGGCATCACCGGCGGCCTGGGCTTCATGCTGGCCATCGTGATCTTTGCCAGCATCCGGGAGCGCCTGACCTTCTCCGAGTGCCCCAAGGCCTTTGAGGGCTTCCCCATCGCTCTGATGACCGCCGGCCTGGTGGCCCTGTCCTTCATGGGCTTCTCCGGCCTGAAGGTCTTTTAAGGAGGGCGGACGAGTATGAACTTTACAACTGTTATCATTGCTGTGGTGGTCCTGGCGGTTCTGGGCGCCGTGTTCGGCCTGGTGCTGGGCTTTGCCGCCAAGGTCTTCGCCGTTGAGGTGGACCCCAAGGAAGAGGCCGTGTTGGGCTGCCTGCCCGGCGCCAACTGCGGCGGCTGCGGCTTTGCCGGCTGCTCCGGCTACGCCGCCGCCGTGGCCAAGGGCCAGGCCCCTGTCAATTCCTGCGCCGCCGGCGGCGAGGCTGTGGCCGCCCAGATCGCCGAGATCATGGGCGTGTCCGCCGGCGCCATGGTCAAGCAGATCGCCCAGGTGCACTGCACCGGCTGCGGCCAGAACTATAAGCAGTATGAGTACGTGGGCCTGCACGACTGCGTGGCGGCTTCCAAGGTGCCCGGCGGCGGCGATCTGTCCTGCTCCTACGGCTGCCTGGGCCTGGGCTCCTGCGAGAAGGCCTGCCCCTTCGATGCCATCCACGTCATCGACGGCGTGGCCGTGGTGGACGAGGAGAAGTGCAAGGCCTGCAGCAAGTGCGTGGACATCTGCCCCCGCCACATCATCACCCTGGAGCCCTACAAGACTAAGCGTCACGTCACCATTCCCTGCTCCTCCCACGACAAGGGCGTGGACGCCCGGAAGGTGTGCGACAACGGCTGTATCGGCTGCTCCATCTGCGCCAAGAACTGCCCGAAGGAAGCCATCACCATGGTGGACAATCTGGCGGTCATCGACTACGAGAAGTGCATCGGCTGCGGTATCTGCGCCCAGAAGTGCCCCCGCAAGCTGATCACCGTAGACGGCAAGGTGCCCGAGGTCAAGCCCGCGGCCCCCAAGGCCGCCCCCGCCGCCCAGCCGGCGGCCCCCAAGGCGGAGGAGGCGCCCAAGGCGGCCCCCGCTCCCGAGGCTCCCAAGGCGGAGGAGGTCCCCAAGGCCGAGACCGCTGCCGAGACCAAGGAGTAAGTAAGCATCAAAAAGCGCGTGTCCCGAAGATCGGGGCACGCGCTTTTTTGCGGCGGAAAAGGGATGTAGGGGCGGCCCCATGTGGCCGCCCGCTGACGCCGTGTCTCCGCGCTGCCCGGCTCAGTGCCGGCCCAGCTGGAAGGAGGCGCACTCGGTATTGGCGCAGGTGGTGGCGTTGGCCTCGCAGGCCCCCACGCGGATCTCGTTGAGGGTGCAGTAGTTCTGACCCTGGCAGTGGTGGGCGCAGCTGCTGACGGAGCATTTGATGCTGTTGTTGGGCGTCTGATCCATGGAAGGTTCCTCCTTGCTCGTTTTCACGGGATATGGCCGCCGGTGGACGGGGCGCGCCGCCCCGTCCGCTGACGGTGGTAGTATGCCCGCGGGAGCGCGGATTATTCCCCGCCGCTGTCTTCGCGGTCGGAGTGGAAGAGCGCCCTGGGGATGAAGCGCCTGGCAAAGCTGCCTTTGCCGCGGTTTTTGACGTAAAAATAGCCGATGATGGAAAATACCACCGCCCCGATGAAGTTGACGAACAGGTCCTTCATGGTGTCCAGAATGCCGATGTCCAGATACCCGCCCAGCCCCAGGGGGTGCTGGGCGCCGTCGGCAGTGACCACGATGACGTCAGTGATGTCCCGGATGGCGGTGGGGTGGTTGCCCCCGGCGGGATCCAGCATCACGGAGGAGATGCTGTTCACCACCGTGTCCTTCTGCATGTCCAGCAGGAAAAACTGGTCCATGGCGCACTCGAAGAATTCCCACAGCACGCCCACCGTCATGGAGAAGCAAAAGGCCACCACCGCCAGATAGACGGGGGAGAGGGTGAAGGCCAGCTTCTCGCTGCGGTTGAGGATGTCCAGCAGGGAAAAGCCGATGGCCGCGCACAAAAAGCCGTTGAGGGTGTGGAGCATGGTATCCCAGTAGGGGAACTGGATATAGTAGGCCTGGATCTCCCCCAGGATCTCGGCGGCAAAGATGAACAGGAGGATGATGACCTCCAGGGTGTCCGGGATGTCGATGCGGATGGACCGCTCGATAAAAGCCGGCAGGGTGAACAGGAACAGGGTGAGCAGACAGAGGAACACGTTTTCAAAGTTCCCGTTGAAGAACTGGGCCACCATGGCCAGTACCACCAGCACCCGCAGCACCACATAGACCACGGCCAGCCTGGGATTCTCCCTGGCCTGCTCCTTCAGGGTCTTGCGGTAGCGGCTGGGGTCGTGTTTTTTCCGGCTCATGTCGCGCTCCTCTCCGGCCCGCCGGCCAGAGGAAGCTGGCCGGCGGCATATTCAACGTAATCCTTTGCGTCCCGGACCAGATCCGCCAGTTCCTCCGGCCGCAGCGGCCGCAGCACCCGGGCGGGGGAGCCCACCACCAGGCTCTCCGGCGGGATGACGGCGTTCTGGGGCACCAGGGCGCCGGCGGCCACAAGGCTGCTCCTGCCGATGACGCAGCCGTTGAGCAGGATGGCCCCCATGCCGATGAGCGCCCCATCCTCCACGGTGCAGCCGTGGACGACGGCTCCATGGCCGACGGTGACCCCCTTGCCGAGAACGGCGGGAAAGCCCGGGTCGCAGTGGATCACCGCGTTGTCCTGGATATTGGTGTCCTCCCCCACGGAAATGGAGGCCGCATCCCCCCGCAGGACGGCCCCGAACCAGATGTTGGCCCGGTCCGCCACGGCCACGTCTCCCACCAGGACGGCGCTCTCCGCCACCCGGGCGGAGGGGGCGCAGGCGGGCGCTTTGCCTTTGTATGAACGGATCACTGACTTTTCACGCTCCTTATGCCTGTGAAAGCTGAAAATGAGAGTTCACGTCCATTATACCGGCTGGCCCCGGCCGTGACAAGTCAAATCTGGCTGCGCCCGGCATAGAATGACCCGGAGGTGAGACCCATGGACCTGAAAAACGGCAAAGTGACCGTGGGGGAACTGATGGACCATCCGGGGGCCCGGGCGGTGCTTCAAAAGCGCTTCCCCATGCTCATGAAGCACCCCATGATGGGGGCGGCCCGCACCATCACTCTGGAGCAGATCCTGGCGGTGGCCCGGGAATTTGCGCCCCAGAAGAAGATCGACGAGGCCCTGGCCGACCTGCGCCGGGCGTGACCGGCCCCTGGCGCCCCGCCCACCGGGGCGGGGTGCCAAGGGAAGGCGCGAAAAAGGTCAAAAAATTGGCCATTCCGCTCTTGCGGGAAAGGGGAAAAGTGTGATACGATAGAAAAAATTCTAAAGGGGATAGGAACGGCCATGCGGCATTTGATCGACTTCGGGGACCTGACGCGGGCGGAGTGGGACAGCCTGTACCAGCGGTGCAGCGAGATCATGGACCACCCCGCTGATTTTATGGACGCCTGTAAGGGCCGGGTGATGGCCAGCCTGTTCTATGAGCCGTCCACCCGCACCAACTTCTCTTTCCAGACCGCCATGCTGCGGGTGGGGGGGACGGTGTTCGGCTTTGCCGACCCCAATTCCACCTCCACCGCCAAGGGGGAGACGCTGAAGGATACCATCAAAATGGTCTCCGGCTACGCCGACGTGGTGGTCATGCGCAACCCCAAGGAGGGGGCGGCCAAAGCGGCCTCCTTGTACTCCGACGTGCCGGTGATCAACGCCGGGGACGGCGGGCACATGCACCCAACCCAGACCACCGCCGACCTGACCACCATTACCCGCCTGCGGGGCGGGGTGGACGGCTTGTCCGTGGGCCTGTGCGGCGATTTGAAGAACGGCCGCACCGTCCACTCCCTCATCAAGGCCCTGGCCAAATTCAAGGGCATCAAGTTCTTCCTCATCGCCCCCCGGGAGCTGGCGGTGCCCGAGTACATGCGGGCCTTTATGCGGGAGAACGGCATGTGGTTCACCGAGGTCACCGGCCTGGAGGCGGTCATCCCCCAGCTTGACGTGCTCTACATGACCCGCATCCAGCGGGAGCGGTTCGTGGATCCCCTGGAGTATGAGCGCAATAAGGGCATTTATATCCTCACCCGCCGCAAGCTGGACCGGGCCAAGAAGGACCTTCTGGTCATGCACCCCCTGCCGAGGGTGGACGAGATCGCCATCGACGTGGACGACGATCCCCGGGCGGTCTACTTCGACCAGGCCCGCTACGGCATGTTCGCCCGCATGGCCCTGCTCACGGACCTGGCCAATCAGCAGCGGTACAAGCCCGAGCCGGTGGCCATCGGCACCCAGCCGGTGTGTTCCAACCCCAACTGCATCACCCAGACCGAGCGCTATCTGCCCCCCCTGGTGAAGCAGAACGGCGGCGTGGACTGCTGTGCCTACTGCGACAAGGAGCTGCGGTAGGCGCGAAGACGCGCGCCGCGCCCCTGCAATGTGCATTTCCCTTGACATTTGCGGGGAAAGTGCATATACTATCTCCAAAAGACTGAGATGGGAAGGAGTACCCGCGCGGAAGGTACAGAGAGGAGCCGGTTTGGTGCAAGGCTCTCCGGCGGCGCGGGGAAGGTGGTCCCGGAGTCCCGCTTCTGAAGGCAGTAGGAAGCGGCGGAATCCTCCCGTTACAGAGGCCAGAGTGCCCCGCAAGGGGAATTCAGGTGGTACCGCGGTTTTTTCAAATCGCCCTGAGTCAGAGACTCGGGGCGATTTTTCTGCCCCGAAAAAGGAGTGTATCAGATTGAAGAAAGAATTGCCAAAAATCTACGACCCCCACGAGGCGGAGGGCCGCATCTATCAGATGTGGGAGGAGCACGGCTGCTTTGAGGGCCGCCGGGACCCGGACAAGAAGCCCTTTACCATTGTTATGCCGCCCCCCAACGTCACGGGGCAGCTCCACATGGGCCACGCCATGGACTGCACCCTCCAGGATATCCTCATCCGCTTCAAGCGGATGCAGGGGTACGCCGCCCTGTGGATGCCCGGCACCGACCACGCCGGTATCGCCACCCAGATCAAGGTGGAGGAGGAGCTGCGCAAGAAGGAGGGCCTGACCCGCCACGACCTGGGCCGGGAGAAGTTCCTGGAGCGGGTGTGGGACTGGAAGCGGCAGTACGGCGACCGCATCGTCCAGCAGCAGAAGAAGCTGGGGGCCTCCTGCGACTGGTCCCGGGCCCGGTTCACCATGGACGAGGGTTTGAGCAAGGCTGTGCGCCACGTGTTCGTGTCCCTGTACAACAAGGGGCTGATCTACAAGGGCTCCCGCATCGTCAACTGGTGCCCCCACTGCGTCACCGCACTGAGCGACGCGGAGGTGGAGTACAAGGACAAGCCCGGCCACCTGTGGCATATCCGCTACCCCATCGAGGGGGAGGAGGGCCGCTACGTGACGGTGGCCACCACCCGGCCGGAGACCATGCTGGGGGACACCGGCGTGGCCGTCAACCCGGAGGACGAGCGGTATCAGGACATCGTGGGCAAGCGCTGTATCCTGCCCCTGGTGGGCCGTGCCATGCCCATCGTGGCCGACGAATACGTGGATATGACCTTCGGCACCGGCTGCGTGAAGATGACCCCCGCCCACGACCCCAACGACTTTGAGGTGGGCCTGCGGCAGCACCTGGAGACCATCCGCGTCCTGGACGACAACGGCCGCGTGGTGGAGGGCTACGGCAAGTACTCCGGCATGGACCGCTACGAGGCCCGCAAGGCCATTGTCCACGACCTGGAGGAACAGGGCTACCTGGTGAAGGTGGAGGAGCACCAGCACAACGTGGGCACCTGCTACCGCTGCGGCACCGACGTGGAGCCCATCATCTCCGCCCAGTGGTTCGTGAAGATGGAGCCCCTGGCCCGGGAGGCCCTGCGGGTGGTCCGCGACGGGGAGGTCCAGTTTGTCCCCGACCGCTTCTCCAAGATCTACACCAACTGGATGGAGAACGTCCACGACTGGTGCATCTCCCGCCAGCTGTGGTGGGGCCACCAGATCCCCGTGTGGTACTGCGCCGACTGCGGAAAGATGACCGTGTCCGAGACCGACCCCGACGAGTGCGAGCACTGCCACAGCAAGAACATCGCCCGTGACTCCGACGTGCTGGACACCTGGTTCTCCTCCGCCCTGTGGCCCTTCTCCACCCTGGGCTGGCCGGAGGAGACCGAGGACTACAAGTATTTCTACCCCACCGACGTGCTGGTCACCGGGTACGACATCATCTTCTTCTGGGTGGCCCGGATGATCTTCTCCGGCTGCGAGCACACCGGCAAGCCCCCCTTCCACACCGTGTTCATCCACGGCCTGGTGCGGGACGACAAGGGCCGCAAGATGAGCAAGAGCCTGGGCAACGGCATCGACCCGCTGGAGATGGCGGACAAGTACGGCGCCGACGCCCTGCGCTTCAACCTCATCACCGGCAACTCTCCGGGCAACGACATGCGCTTCTACGTGGAGAAGTGCGAGGCCATGCGCAACTTCGCCAACAAGATCTGGAACGCCAGCCGCTTCGTGCAGATGAACCTGACGGTGGAGGACTGCCGCCTGCCGGAGCACCTGGAGCTGGAGGACAAGTGGATCCTCTGCCGCCTGGGGGAGGTCATCAGCCAGGTCACCGAGAACATGGAGGCCTTCGAGCTGGGGGTGGCCTCCGCCAAGGTGTACGACTTTATCTGGAGCGACTTCTGCGACTGGTATATCGAGCTGACCAAGGCCCGCCTCCAGGGGGAGGACCAGGGGGCCAAGGAGGACGCCCAGCACGTGCTGGTGTACGTGCTCACCGAGACCCTCAAGCTCCTCCACCCCTTCATGCCCTTCATCACCGAGGAGATCTGGCAGGCCCTGCCCCACCAGGGGGACTACCTGATGCTCCAGTCCTGGCCCGTGGCCGACCCGGCCTGGGCCGACCAGCAGGCCAAGCAGGCCATGGAGGCCGTCATGGACGTGATCCGCTCCGTCCGGGCCAGGCGGGCGGAGATGAACGTGCCCCCCTCCAAAAAGGCGGCCCTCACTATCGTTACCGCCGCCGGCGGCGTCTTTGCCGGCGGGGAGGCCCACCTGAAGCGGCTGGCCGGGGCCTCCTCCGTCACCGTGCGGGCCGACGATCTGGCCGACGCCGCCGGCATGGTGTGCTGCGTCACCCACGCGGCCAAGGCCTACCTGCCCCTGGCGGAGCTGGTGGACCTGGACAAGGAGCGCGCCCGCATCCAGAAGGAGCTGGACAAGAACCGCAAGGAGCTGGACAAGCTGGAGGCCAAGCTCCAAAACCCCGGCTTCGTGAACAAGGCACCTGCCCAGGTGGTGGAGGCCGAGCGGGACCGGGCGGAGAAGCTTCGCTCCCTCCTGGCCAAGCTGGAGGAGTCCGCCGCAGCCCTGCACTGAGAAGGAGCGCGGCAATGAAGGCCTGTATCCTTATGGCCAGCCCCCGGCAGGCGGGCAATACCGCCCAGCTCCTGCGCCCCTTTCAGGCGGAGCTGGAGGCCAGCGGCTGTGAGATCGGGCTGATCCGCCTGTATGACCGGCAGATCGGCCCCTGCCTGGCCTGCCGGGCCTGCCAGCGGGACTGGACCGGCTTTGGCTGTCCCCAGCAGGACGATATGGGGGAGATCTTTGACGCGGTGCTGGCCTGCGACCTGCTGGTGCTGGCTACCCCCATATACTCCTGGTACTGTACCGCCCCCATGAAGGCCGCCCTGGACCGGCTGGTCTACGGCATGAACAAATTCTACGGCGGGGAGAAGGGCCCCGCCCTGTGGGCGGGGAAACGGGTGGCGCTGATCGCCACCTGCGGCTACCCCCCGGAAAAGGGCCCCGCCCTGTGGGAGGCGGGGATGATCCGCTACTGCAAGCACTCCCAGCTTCTGTACGAGGGCATGCTGGCCGAGCGCCAGCGCCGCTATGACGAGCCGTTCATGGACCAAGGAAAGCAGGCCCGCGCCCGGGCCTTTGCCCGCAAACTCATGGGAAGATAAAGGGAGCGGCCCGAACCAGAATGGTTCGGGCCGCTCCCTTTTGCGGCTACGGCGTCTGCGCGGGCCGGGAGCCCAGGGCGGTCCAGGTCAGCCCGCCGTCGGCGGTGGAGAAGGAGCAGGACAGGGCCTCCTCCGTGCCGCCGGCATAAAACTCCACGGTGACGGCGCCGGTCCGGGCGTCGGAAAACTCCATGGCGGTGATGTGCATGCCGGAGTATCCGTTATCGGTGGTAATGTCCCCCATGGGCAGCTCCACCCGCTGCCAGGTGGCCCCGCCGTCCGCCGTGCGGTAGAGGTTGGGGGCGCGGTAGCCGTTGATCTGCTCCCAGCGGAAGGCGAGAAAGCCAACCTGGTCGCTGACGAAGCACATGCCCTCCGCCACCCGGGCGTACTGCCGGTCCAGATCGCTCTGTACCGGGGTATAGTCCGCCCCGTTGTCGGAGCGGAACAGCCAGTGGCTCTCATGCCCCATGGCCGGGCCGGAGCACACCAGGGCCATCTCCCCGCCCTCCGGCAGGGCGGAGCGGAAGGTGGAGCCGCTGGATAGCTGAGACATAGCCCCCAGCAGGCGGGCGGCATCCTCCCCCAGGGCGTACCAGCTTTCCGCGCCGTTCATGATCACCTGGGCGAAGTCGGCAGGGTCCCCCGCCACCAGGTCAAAGTCCTCCAGGGGAATGTGGGTGACGCCCCCGTGGAGGGTGAGGGACCAGCCGTCCCCCTCCGGGTCCCCCTGCCGGAGGAAGAGGTAGGCGGACTGGCTTTCCTCCAGCTGGAAGTCCTCCGGCGCCACCTCCACAAAGGCCTCCGTGTCCAGGCAGTTGAGGAAGGTCCGGCCGGTGACGCCGGCCCCGCCGGTGGTCTCCACCATCCCCGCCGGGTCCACCGCCCCCTCCCGGCCGGAGGGCGGGGCGGCCTCCTCCTCCGCCCCGGTGCAGGCGGCCAGGCAGGCCGCCGCCGCGCACAGGGCCAGCAGAATGGCCGCCGCCCGTTTGTACCGGGGCCTTTGGCCGATGAGGGCGATCCGCCCCCGCAGGGCCCGGAGGGGGCTGGCCATGGGGGAGGAGGTGAGCAGCAGGCTGTGTCCCGGCGCGGGGCGGTTCAGGTAGGACAGGAGCAGCAGGCCGTAGGCCTCCCGCGCCTTCGGCCCCGCCCCCCTGAGGACGCGGTGGTCGCAGGCCCGCTCACAGTCCTGGACGGACAGCCGGGCCCCCAGCCACACCAGGGGATCGAACCAGTGGACGGCGCAGCAGGCCAGCCGCAGCAGGGCCCAGAACCGATCCCCCGCCCGCCAGTGGGCCAACTCGTGGGCCAGGGCCATGTCCAGCCCCGCCTGGCTGGTGAGGGCCCCGTCGCACAGGTAAACAGCGGGCCGGAACAGCCCGCACAGGCAGGGGGAGGTGAGGCCGCCGCTGAGGTAGACCGGCAGGGGACAGGGCACCTCCACCGGCACCGCCCCCTGCTTCACCCGGCGGACAAAGGCCAGGTTGTGCCACAGGGCCAGCAGCACCACCGCTGCCGCCCCGGCCAGCCAGAGCAGGAGAAGGAACTGCCCCAGGTCAAAGGGCGCGGCAGCCTCCGCCGGGGGAGAGACGGCGGGGGAGACCGAAGCCGCGGCCCCGCCCGCCGGGGCCGCGGCCGCCGTTACAGTATGAAGGGCGGCCTCCACCCGCCGCCCGGCTTCCGCCGGTACCAGGTTGGCCAGGGAGAAGGCGCTGGCCACGCTGCCGGGGATCAGCAGCCGGGCGGCGGGCAGCAGCCACAGGGCGTAGAGAAGGGTGGGAGGCACCCGCCGGCCAAACAGAGCCCGCAGGGCGGCCACCGCCAGGATCAGCACCGCCCCCTGGACCGACATGCGCAGCAGCTCCGTCACGATCCTTCCCTCCCCTTTCGCAGCAGGGCGATGAGCTCCGCCAGCTCCTCCTCGTCCAGGGCCCTGGAGGCCACCAGGGACTGGGCCAGCAGGGCCACGTCTCCACCGTACACACGGCGGATCACGTCCCGGGTCTCCTCCTGCACTGCCGCCTCCCGCCGGATCAGGGGGATATACCGCTTGACCGGCTTGACGTCCCGGCAGGCGATGGCCCCCTTGGCCTCCATCCGCTTGAGAAAGGCGGCTACCGCCGGCCCGCTCCAGTGCTGCTCCGCCACGCCGTCGCAGATCTCCCGGAAGGAGGCCGTCCCCCGCCTCCAGATCTCCTGCATGATCAGCCACTCGCTGTGGGACAAGGCTGTTCGCTGTTCCATGGCACACCTCCATTAACTATTTGTCTAATCGGAGGATATCACGGGTCCGCAGGCTTGTCAAGAAAAACAGGTATGAAATACTCCACAAATCCCTGCGTCATCTTTTGTCACATCTCGTCATACATCTGTTGTTGTGCTTTGCCCGTCCGGAGGATAAAATAGAAGAGGCAAAAATCCTGGAAAGGGGGCCAAGCCCAATGAAGCGATGGATACCTGTGCTGGCGCTGGCGCTGTGCCTGGCCGGCTGCGCCGGCCGGACAGAGCCGGCGGTCTCGCCGGAAGCAACGGCGGTCCCGCCCTCCGCCCAGGCGTCCGCGGCCGTGCCGGCGCCCGTACCCACATCCACGCCCACGCCGGCCCTCACGCCGGCCCCCGCAGATACTCCGGCCCCGGAGCCCAGCTCCACGCCGGAGGCGCAGCAGACCCAGCAGCCTACCCAGGACCCCGCCCCGACCCCGGATGGCCCCACGGATGAAGAGGTCCTGGAGGCGTACAGCCGGGCGGAGGAGGCCTGGAACTGGTTTACCATCGCCCCGCCGGCGCTGGATCACACGGATACTCTGGAGCAGGACGGCCGCTCCTACTGCCGGGTGAACGACCCCAGGTTCTCCACCCTGGTGGATCTGCGGGGCTACCTGAAGGGCCTGTTTTCCGACAGCCTGGTGGAGGAGCTGCTCCCCATCGACGGCGTCCAGTTCATTGAGGCGGACGGGGCCCTTTACGCCGTGGACGGCGGACGGGGCGCCGACCTGACGAAAGGGGCGGAGACCGTCCAGATCCTCCGGGCGGAAGACGGGGCGGGCCGGATCACCGTACGGGTGACGGTGGAGATCCTGGACCCGGAGACGGAGGATCACGCCGTCACGGGGGAGGAGACCTTCGACTTCACCTACGAGCAGGTGGGGGGCAAGTGGATCTTTACCACCTTTTCCGCCGTGCGCTGACCGGGCGCGGTTTCGACGGCATTTTTGCGGGATATGTGCTACCATCGCGATATACCAGAAAATGGTATATCGCGATTTTTGTAAAAGAAAACCACCGGCAATGCCGGTGGTTCCAAAAAGCTTTAGCTATGCCCAGAAAAAATATCCGAGCG
>CALXEB010000033.1 GCA_944387215.1 uncultured Flavonifractor sp.
ATCTGGTACATGGTGTACAGCAGCTTGCGGTGGGAGGGCTTGAACCCGTCGATCTCCGGGATGGCCCGGGAGACGATGACGCTCATGGCGTAGGGCATGTAGTTGACTTCCAGGGTCTCGGTGATGGGCTGCTCCAGCACCTCGGGCCGCAGACCCATGACGTTGGGGTTGTTGATCCGTTTCGCCCCCTCCTCGGGGGCCTTCTTCTTTGCCAATGGTATCAGTCCTTTTTCAGTCTAAAAGGCGGCCCGGGCCGCGTCCAGCTGGTCCAGCAGGGTGTCCACCTGGGTGAAATAGTCGCTGGCCTGCCGGGCCAGATCCTCCTCCACATACCAGTCCTCGTGGAGGTAGATGGCCCACAGACCATAGGAACCGCCCGACTCGTGGGCCGCGGAAAAGGAGAGTACGGGATCGGTGAAGATGAAATCGGTGCTGTTGGGGTAGAGGGCCAGGGTGGAGAGGCGATCCACCATCTGATAGTACCGCTCCGGCCTGTCGTAGGGACCGGGCGGCTCAGGGGCGTCGCCGAAATCGTAGAGGACGGACTCCACCACTCCCTCAGCCCAAGTGCTGTAGTTCATCTTGAGCAGTTGCGTGGCGCTGTTGTACTCCTCCGCCGCCTGGGCCAGTTCCTCGTCCACATAGCGCAGATAGTCGGCGGGGACCACCTGCCGCTCCAGCACCATATCAGTGATCTGGTTGAGCTTTTCCAGGCGGTAGCTCTCCGCCGCATCGGCGCTCTGGGCGGGACGGGGCAGCAGCACCAGGATCAGAGCCGCCAGGGCCGCAGCCAGAGCGGCCAGGGAACAGAACAGGGGCAGCTTCTTCATGGCTGATCTCCTTTCTCCCGGACGGACAGCGCGGCTGGGTTGTCCCGGATGTACCGCCGGGTCTCGGCTAAATCTGTCTCATTTCGGATGACATGGTCGTAGAAGGATTTCTGCCAAAGCGCCTGGCCGCCGGAACGAGAAACCGCCCGCTTCAGCTGTTGAATGACCGTTGAGATGGAGGTAGGGGCGGCAACCTGCCGCCCGCCCGGCCTGACATTTTGTACGGCTAAAATCAAATGTACATGGTCAGGCATAATGGCATAGGTATCCACCAGGATACCGGGATATCGGTTGGGAATCTCCAGAATGGCTTGCCGGGCCAAGTGCCCCGGGGAGGTCAACGAGACCTCTGCCGACGGGCGATTGATAATCGCCCCTACGCTGGGAGAGATCGTGCACAGGATATTTTGGTGGCGTACTTCCGTGCAGACCGTCACGAAATAACAGCCCGGCTGGCTGTAATCATATTGCTTCAGCCGGATTTCCCTGCGCCGGGGAAATGCTCCGTCCGCGGCTAATTCCCCTCCTCCAGCAGGTGGCGCAGCTCATTCATGGACACCGCCCACTGGGCGGTATTGTCCGGCTGGGCGATGCACGTCTCCAGGATGGCGCACACGTCCCCCAGGCGGCTTTGGGCCAGCTCCGGGTTGAACATCAGGACGCCGGCCGCCGCATTGGCGTCGGTCATGCCGCCCAGATTTTCGGCCCTGGCGCAGTTGACCATGGTCTGAAACTCCGCGGCGCCGTACCAGTAATCCCCCTCATCGCCGAGGCGCAGGTAGTCGGAAAACCGGGCGTGGGCCTCTTCCATGCCGTAGAGGCGCAGATCGTCTATCTCCGGGGCGCGATTTTTCTCTCCCTGCCATAAAACCAGCAGCACCACACAGACTGCCGCCAGCGCCAGGGAGAGGACGGGCCAGATGACCTTCTGCTTCATAACGCGCGCCTCCTACGAGATATCCGCCAGCTCCAGATATTTGTACCCGTTCTCCGCGATGTGGTCCTTTCTCCCCTGGAGGTTGTCCCCCAGCAGCAGGTCGAACACCTGGGCGGTGCGCGCCACATCCTCGGGCATGACCTTGATGAGCCGCCGTGTGGCGGGATTCATGGTGGTCAGCCACATCATGTCCGGCTCGTTCTCGCCCAGGCCCTTGGAGCGGTTGATGGTACACTTTTTGCCCGCGAGCTCCCCGTTTACGATCCTGTCCTTCTCCGCGTCGGAGTAGGCGAACCAGGTCTTTTCCTTGTAGTTGATCTCGTACAGGGGGGACTCGGCGATGTAGACGTACCCCCGCTGGATCAGGGTAGGGGTGAGGCGGTAGAGCATGGTGAGGATGAGGGTGCGGATCTGGAAGCCGTCCACGTCGGCGTCGGTGCAGATGACGATCTTGTTCCACCGCAGGTTCATGAGATCAAAGGCCGCCATATCCTTGGCGTGCTTGTCTTTTACCTCCACGCCGCAGCCCAGCACCTTCAAAAGGTCGGTGATGATCTCGCTTTTGAAGATCTTGGCGTAGTCGGCCTTCAGGCAGTTGAGGATCTTGCCCCGCACGGGCATGATGCCCTGGAACTCCGCGTCCCGGGAGAGCTTGACGCTGCCCAGGGCGGAGTCGCCCTCCACGATGTAGAGCTCCCGCCGGGTCACATCTTTTGTGCGGCAGTCCACGAACTTCTGCACCCGGTTGGCGATGTCCACGCTGCCCGAGAGCTTCTTTTTGATGTTCAGCCGGGTGCGCTCGGCGTTCTCCCGGGAGCGCTTGTTGATGAGCACCTGCTCGCCGATCTTGGCCGCGTCCAGAGGGTTCTCGATGAAGTAGACCTCCAGCTGGGCCCGGAGGAACTCGGTCATGGCCTCCTGGACGAACTTGTTGTTGATGGCCTTCTTGGTCTGGTTTTCGTAGGAGGTCTGGGTGGAGAAGTTGCTGCTCACCAGAACCAGACAGTCTTCCACATCGGCCCAGGTGATCTTGCTCTCGTTCTTCTGGTACTTGCCCTGGGCCTTCAGATAGGCGTCGATACCGTTGACGAAAGCCGACTTCACCGCCTTCTCCGGAGAGCCGCCGTGCTCCAGCCAGGAGGAGTTATGGTAGTGCTCGATGACCTGCACCGTGTTGGAGAAGCAGAAGGACACGGACAGCTTCACCTTGTATTCCGGCTTGTCCGCCCGGTCCCGGCCCCGGCGCTCGGTCTGCCAGAACACCGGCTGGGTGAGGGCATTCTCCCCGGCCAGCTCCCGGACATAGTCCTCGATGCCGTTTTCATATCGGAATTCCGTGGTCTCGAAGGAGCTCCCCGCCTGGTCCCGGAAGCGGAAGGTGACCCCGGCGTTGACCACCGCCTGCCGCTTGAGCACATCCAGGAAATACTCCACCGGGATGTTGATGTCGGTAAAGACCTCCAGGTCGGGCTTCCAGCGGAATTTGGAGCCGGTTTTCCGGCCGGACCAGGGCGTCTTTTTCAGGCCGCCCACATTCTCGCCCTTTTCAAAGTGGAGGGTGTACTCGTACCCGTCCCGGTGGATCACCGCGTCGAACCACTCGCTGGCGTACTGGGTGGCGCAGGAGCCCAGGCCGTTGAGGCCCAGGGAATACTCATAGTTGTCCCCGTCGTTGTTGTTGTACTTGCCGCCGGCGTACAGCTCGCAGAACACCAGCTCCCAGTTGTATTTCTGCTCCTTCTCGTTCCAGTCCACCGGGCAGCCCCGGCCGAAGTCCTCCACCTCGATGGACTGGTCGGCGTACCGGGTGACGGTGATGACGCTGCCGTGGCCCTCCCGGGCCTCGTCGATGGCGTTGGACAAGATCTCAAACACGGCGTGCTCGCAGCCCTCCAGCCCGTCGGAGCCGAAGATCACCGCCGGGCGCTTGCGCACCCGGTCGGCCCCCTTCAGGGCGGAGATGGAGTCGTTGCCGTAGCTCTGATTGGATGTGCTTCTGGCCATATAGTCCCCTCACTCAAGCTCACAATATTACATTATAGTATATTACTCCAAATCCGCCCAAAGTGTCAAGAAAAGCCGCCTCTTGCAGAGTTTTTGCGGCCGTGGTATACTCTCAGGCGAACAAAACGGGAAAGGAGCGAGCTGTCATGGCATACGATCACGGGGCCTTCCGCGTGCGGGACCTGGAGGCAGCGGCCCGTTTTTACACGGAAAAGCTGGGCTTTCAGTTCCTCTTTTACAGCGGCTCGGAAGAAGCGGGGGAGAAGGGGGCCTTTCTGGACTACCGCGGCGCGCGGCTGGAGCTCATCGAGACCATAGGCGCGGACTATGTTCCCGTCCGGCCGGAGCGGCCCTTCTGTCCCCACCTCTGCTTTGAGACGGAGGACATGGACGCCGTCATCCGCGCCCTGGAGGAGAGCGGGATCGGGATCCTGGACGGCCCCAACGAGATCCCCGGGTCCGAGCGGTGGCTCTACTTTGCCGACCCGGACTGGAACGTACTGGAGTATATCCAGTGGCTGGACCGGGACAAGACAGGGGCGGGCTGAACCGGGGATATGCACCGAGGCCGGCCGGGCAATTTGCCCGGCCGGCCTTTTCGCGCCCCTGCCCGCTCCGCCGCGGGTGGGCGTTTTTCGGACAGGCGGCTCTCCTTTCGCCTTTCGCCAGAGGGTGAGCTCACCCGGCACCGGCTTAAAAGGAGATGCGATGGAAGGACCATTTGCCTGTCCGAGCCTAGTATGTCCCGCCGGAGGCGGGATATACAGGAAAAAAGAGGAATAGAGCCTGTCATATTTGTCCAGACTAGACATAGGCTTTACCAAAACGACCCGCTGCCCGGGCACCGCGCCGGGCAGCGCGGAAGGGGAGCATTCAATACGGAGGTGGCGAGCGATGACCGAAACAGTGCGGCCCTTTTCCCTGCGGAAGCGGCGGGAGGACCCCGGCCAGCAGGACCGGCGCGACCTGGCAGAGGGGCTGGCCCAGACCAGCCGGCTCATCAACCAGGCCTATCAGAGCTTCAATGCCGTCCGGGACCCGGACCTGATCGAGTCCTACGTCTATGAGATCAACGCCCTTCAGTCCCGTTACGCCTATTTGCTTCGGCGGCTGAAGGAACTGGACGGAGCGGAGCGCTGAGGAGGGCTGAGATGGACTGGCTGTTGGAGGCGCTGCCCTGGATCGTGGGGGGACTTATCCTGGCCCTGGCCCTGGCGGCTATGCGCCGGCCTCTGGGCGCCCTGGCCCGGCTGGGCCTGCGGACCGGCGCCGGGCTGGGCGTGCTCTGGGTGCTGAGCCTTACCGGCGGCGCCCTTGGCCTGCGGCTGGGCGTGAATCTGGTCAACGCCCTGGTGCTGGGCGTGCTGGGCGCCCCCGGCCTGGGGCTGCTGGTGGCCATGGACTGGGCGCTTTCGGGATAGGGGCGGGCGGGCGTGCCCGCCCCGCTTTTGTATTCACAGTTCTAAACTTATAATTTCCGAAAAGTTCATACATTTGTAAAATCCATGTCGTAGAATAAGACCCGCGAAAGAAACATTCGTAAGAGAGAACTTTTCCCGGCCCTGCTCCGTCTGAAAGACGCCCGCAGCGCGCGGGGGATGGGAAGTGAAACAGTTGAAACGACAATGGATGACGCTGCTCTGCACCGCCGCCCTGACGGCGGGGCTGACCCTTTCCGCCGGGGCCGCCGGGACCTTTGCCGACGTGCCCGCCGGCGCCTGGTACGAAGAGGCGGTGGCCTCTGCGGCGGAAAAGGGATATATGACCGGCGTGGGCGGGACCCATTTTGCGCCTGAGGCCAGGGTGACCCGGGCCACTGTGGTGACGGTGCTGTGGCGTATGGCGGGTTCGCCCGCCACGTCTGCCTCCGCCGGCTTTTCCGATGTGTCTGCCGGCACCTGGTACGCCGGCGCGGTGGACTGGGCGGCACAGGCCGGCATTGCCGGCGGCGACGGCCAGGGCCGCTTCCGGCCGGACGACAATGTGACCCGGCAGGAACTGGCCGTTTTAGTGGCCCGGTATGACGAAAGTCAGGGCACTCCCATGGCGGAGGGCGCCCTGAACCTGTTCAGCGACGCGGCCCAGATCAGCGACTGGGCCACCGATGGCGTGGCCCACGCGGTGGGCATGGGCTGGCTGGAGGGAGCCGGGGGGAAGATCGACCCCCAGGGCACTGCTTCCCGCGCCCAGCTGGCCGCCATTTTGGAGCGGATGTCTACTCCCGCAATGGGGTAGGAAAAGCACAGGCCGCCCCGGGCCCCTTTGGTCCGCCGGCGGCAAGATAAAGAAAGGAGCCCCTTAGATGGAACACCCCGATATTTTTACATCCTACCTGCGCCTGTCCCAGCACATGTCCCAGCTGTTCCGCGCCCACTTCGGCCGGCTGGACCTGACCTTTCCCCAGGCGCTGGTGCTTACTGCCCTGGGCGACGGAGATCCCGTGCCCATCAGCACGCTGGCCGAGCGGACGGGCAGCGCCAACAGCACGGTGTCCGGCATCGTGGACCGGCTGGAAAAGCTGGGCCTTGCCAAGCGGGAGCGCAGCGAGCTGGACCGGAGGGTGATCTACGTCTCCGCCACGCAGCGGTATGCCGAGCTGAAGCAGAAGGCCTCCACCGATGTGGGCGGGTATTTCGATTCCCTGCTCCACGACATGTCCGGGGAAGATCGGAACCTGATCGCCACCGCCCTGGGCAAGCTGGACGCGGCCCTGGCCCAGGCCGAGGGAAAGGAGCGCTGAACAGGCGCACGACGAACTAGAGAGGCGGGTCTTGCAGGTGAAACGGGATCGCTATGACTCCTACCACGGCAGGAATCGGTTTGCCACCGCGTTCAAAGTGCTTATCGCGGTGCTGGCCCTGATCCTGCTGGCGGCGCTTGCCGCGCTGTTTTTCCTGGAACCCTATATCGTCTATTCTTCTGACGGCGTTCGGATAGAGCTGCCCTTCTTCCGGGATGAAGAGCCGCCGGAGGTTTCGCCGGGCGCCGTTGTGGTGGCCACGCCCCAGGCCAGCGCCACCCCCGCTCCGGCGGCGGAGGAGCCCTTCCGGGCCGTCCTGCTGGATCGGACCGCCCTTTATGACGGCACCGCCGCCGCGCAGGCAGAGGCCGCCGGGGCTAACGCGGCCATATTTGACATGAAGGCCGACGACGGAAGCCTGGGCTACCGTTCTGAGCTGGAGCTGGCCCTGGAGGCGGAGGTCAACGCCGCCGACCCGGCCATCAACGCCGCCATCCGCCTGCTCAACGGCGGGGAGCTGTACACCGTCGCCCGGGTATCCTGTTTCCGGGACAACACCATCCCCCGCTGGCACAACAGCCTGGCCCTGCGCACGTCCTCCGGCAACTGGAGGGACGGGACGGACAGCCGGTGGCTCAGCGCCGCCAGCGCGGAAGCCCGCGGCTATGTGGCCGGGGTATGCCGGGAACTGGCCGAGCTGGGCTTTGACGAGATCCTGCTGGACTGCTGCGGCTTTCCCACCCAGGGGGAGTTGGACCGGCTCCAGGCTGGGGAGAACTACGACCCTGAGGACCTGACCGGCCCGGTGGAGGCCTTTCTGGACGAGTTGGACGCCGCCCTGGCCGATCACCCGGAGACCCGGCTTTCCGTGATGACCAGCCGGACGGTGCTCACCGGCGGGAGCGACGGCAGCGGTCAGACTTTGGCCCTGCTGGAGGAGCATCAGCTGCGCCCCCTGGTCCAGGAGGACGGCGCGCCGCTGCCTGAACTGGACTGGACCCAGGCAGTGCCCGTGACCGCCGAGCCCGCGGACCCCGACGGCTCCTGGGCCGTTCTGACAGCGAACACGCAATGACGAAGAAGATAAGCGCCCGTCCGCTTTTTGCGGACGGGCGCTTTCGCTTCGTTGAGGGAGGGCCGGCGCCTATGGCCGGCGAAAGTCGATCCGCTGCCGGAGGACGTCCACCGTGGCGGGCACGCCCAGCGGGATGATGCACCGGGGGGGCGGCGTGGCCTACGTCCAGATCCCACAAAATGGGCAGGGAGGGGTCGTCCACCGTCTCCATCAGGATGCGCTGGTATGCCTCTGAGTAGGTCCCGTCGATGGGACGGCCCGCAAGGATGCCGGAGATGACCTGGAAGATGCCGGTATCCCTCAGGGCGGTCACCATGCGGCGGTATTTTTCCGGGGAGGGCCGCTCCTCGCTGGTCTCCAGCAGCAGCAGCTTCCCCCGCCAGTCCTCCAGGGGCGGGAAAAGCCCGTAGGAGCGGCACAGGGACACGGAGTCGGCGTACCGGGTGTTGTCAAACAGATCATAGAGGGTGTCCAGGCAGCCGCCCAGGATGGCCCCGGAGAAACGGGGCGGCCCCTGGAGCAGCACAAAGCCCCGGCCGGGGTGGGGGGTAAGGGGCGTGCCCAGGGCGGCGGGTGAAAAGTCGGTCCGCTCGTCGTACCACACGGGGCTGGGCTCGATACACTGGATGGTCCCGGTGGAGAGCAGCTGCTCAAAGTAATGCCGGGTGTAGGGCAGCATGTCTGCGCCCAGTTCGCAGACGTCAGACAGGAAGGCTTGGCCGTAAAAGGTGTTCAGCCCCACCTTGTGCAGCATCAGGTGGTTCATGGTGGTATCGGAAAAGCCCAGGAAGGGCTTGTCCGTCACCGCCTGCGCCAGCTCCCCCCGCCCGAACAGGTAGGGCAGCAGCCGGTAAGTGTCGTCCCCGCCGATGGCCGAGAGGATCAGGTCGGTCTCCGGGTCCTGGAAGGCCTCCAGCAGGTCCGCTGCCCGAGCCTGAGGGTTCCGGGCCAGATAGTCCCGCCCCCGCAGGGCGTGGGCGGAAAACTTGACGTTCAGCCCCATGGCCTCCAGCCGCGCCAGCCCAAGCGTCAACTCGTGCCGGACGAAGTCCTCCCCCAAAGTCCCGGCGGACAGGCTGACGATCATAACGGTCTTTTTCATGAGCCCCTCCCTCCGCGCAATGCAGTGAGCCCATCTTATCACAGCCCCCTTGCCCTGTCAATTTGCCCGGGCGGTTGTGCTTTTGGCGAAGGGCGGATATAATAATGCGGGCCGGTCTTGTGGGGCCGGCCGATATGTATTATAATGGGAAGCGGACAACGACATGGAATCGCCAAAGACAGAAGGAGGGCCCGTCATGGCCAATATCTGGCACGATATGGATCCCGCCCGCATCACCCCGGAGGACTTCATCGCGGTCATCGAGATCCCCAAGGGCAGCAAGAAAAAATATGAACTGGACAAGGAGACCGGCCTCATCATCCTGGACCGGGTGCTCCACACCTCCACCCACTACCCGGCCAACTACGGCTTCATTCCCCGCACCTACGGCGATGACGGGGACCCGCTGGACGTGCTGGTGCTCTGCTCGGAGGAGCTGGATCCCCTGACCCTGGTGCGCTGTTACCCCATCGGCTATATCTCCATGCTGGACGGGGGGAAGAACGACGAAAAGATCATCGCCATACCCTTTGCGGACCCGACCTACAACACCTTCTGCGACCTGATGGAGCTGCCCGGCCATATCTTTGATGAGATGGCCCATTTCTTCACGGTGTACAAGGCTCTGGAGGGCAAGCAGGCCGTGGCCGGTGATGTGAACGACCGCAAGGCCGCCGTGTCCGTCATCCAGAAGGCCATGGACCACTATGCCGAGTGCTTCCTGGGCGGCGTAGGCCGGTAAGAAAAGATTAAGAAGGTTTTAAAGGAATTTTACTCCCATTTTTTCCGGGCTTGTGGTACACTGGGTCTGCACACTGAGATGAGAGGACGATTTCATGGAACAGCGATATGACTGCCTGATCGTGGGCGCCGGAATGGCCGGCGCCGTGGCCGCCCGGGAGCTGGCTGAGCAGGGCGGACAGAAGGTGCTGGTGCTGGAGCGCCGAAACCATGTGGGGGGCAACATGTACGACCGCTTTGACGAGCGGGGCGTGCTCATCCACCAGTATGGCCCCCATATCTTCCATACCAACAGCAAGCGGGTGTTCGACTATCTGTCCCGCTTTACCAGGTGGCGGCTTTATGAACACCAGGTGGTGGCCAATATCCCCGATGGAGAGGGCCGCCTGGAGTACCCGGTGCCCTTCAACCTGGTGTCCCTGCGGACGGCCTTCCCGCCGGAGCAGGCGGAGAAGCTGGAGGAAAAGCTCGTGGCCGCTTACGGCAGGGAAAAGAAAGTCACCATCCTCCAGCTGCGGCAGGCCCCGGACCCGGAACTGGCCGCCTTGGCCGACTATGTATATGACCATGTGTTCGTACGCTACACCATGAAGCAGTGGGGCCAGACCCCTGAGGAGATCGACCCCGCCACCACAGCCCGTGTGCCGGTGTTCCTCTCTGAGGACTGCCGCTATTTCCAGGACGAGTATCAGGGCATGCCCCTGGAGGGGTACACCCCCCTGTTCCTCTCCCTGCTGGACCACCCCAACATCACGGTGGAGCTGAACACCGACGCCGGGCAGCGGCTGCGCCTGGAAGGGGAGCAGGTCCTCCTGGACGGGGAGGCGTTTTCCGGCACGGTGATCTATACCGGCGCGGCCGACGAGCTCTTCGCCTGCCGGTACGGCCGGCTGCCCTACCGCACCCTGGACTTCGCCTTCGAGAGCTACCCGGTGGACTTCTGGCAGAGCCACGGCACGGTGAACTATACTGTGGATCGGGACTATACCCGCATCACGGAGTTTAAATACCTCACCGGCCAGGACCTGCCCGGCACCACTACCATCATGAAGGAGTACTCCCGCGCCTACACCGGGGCGGCGGGGGAGGTGCCCTATTATGCGGTCATCAACGGGGAGAGCAACGCCCTCTATGCCAGATACAAGGCGCTGGCGGACCGCATTCCCAACTTCCATCTGCTGGGCCGGCTGGCCGAGTACAAGTACTATAATATGGATGCCATTGCCGCCCGGGCGCTGGAACTGTGCGACAGCCTGCTGAAATAGCGGCATCCGCCCACTGAAATCCGGGCGCGCGTGGCCGCGCCCCCACAGGAGAACGACCGACATGGAAAAACTCATCACCTTCGCCGTCCCCTGCTATAACTCCGCCGCCTATATGGACCACTGCGTCCAGACCCTGCTCACCGCCGGGGAGGATATCGAGATCATCCTGGTGGATGACGGCTCCACCAAGGACGACACCCCTGCCATCTGCGACCGCTATGCCGCCCAGTATCCCGACGTGGTCCGGGCCATCCATCAGGAGAACGGCGGCCACGGCGAAGGGGTCAATCAGGGCATCCGCCACGCTGCCGGCCTTTACTACAAGGTGGTGGATTCAGACGACTGGCTGGACGAGGGCGCCCTGGGCAGGGTCATGGACAAGCTGCGGGAGTTTGCCGCCGCGGAGCGGCCCGTGGACCTGTTCATCGCCAACTACGTCTACGAGCATGTAGAGGACAACACCCAGAAGGTCATGCGCTACACCAACGTGTTCCCCCAGGACCGGGTGTTCACCTGGAGCGATATCGGCCGCTTCCGTCCCTCCCAGTACTTACTGATGCACAGCGTGATCTACCGCACCCAGATGCTGCGCGACTGCGGGCTGGAGCTGCCCAAGCATACTTTCTATGTGGACAACATCTTCGTCTACCAGCCCCTTCCGGCGGTGCAGAGCATTTATTACATGGATGTGGACCTGTACCGCTATTTCATCGGGCGGGCGGACCAGTCTGTCAACGAGAAGGTGATGGTCACCCGGGTGGACCAGCAGGTGCGTGTCACAAAGCTCATGATGGAAAGCCACGATCTGAAGGCCCTGGCCCATACCCAGCCCAAGCTGGCGCGGTATATGACCAGCTATCTGTCCATGATGATGACCATCTCCTCCATCTTCCTCATCATTGACGGCTCTCCCGCCGCGCTGGGGAAGAAGACCGAGCTGTGGGAGTCCCTGCGCGCCCACAGCCCGGAGCTCTACCACAAGCTGAAATACCGCTCCCTCTCCTTCGTGGGCAATATCCCCGGCTACCAGGGGCGCAAGCTCTCCGTAAAGCTCTACCGCCTGGCCCGGAAGTTTTACAAGTTCAACTAGCGCGCGGCTCCACGCCGCGCACGAAAAAACGGCCGCCATTGGCGGCCGTTTTTTGATGCCTGCGCGTTTCGGCTCAGGCCTGCCCCAGCAGGGCGCCCGCCCGGCGGAGGAGCTTGGTGTAAATGCCGTCCATCTGCCACTCGTTGGTGTATGCCAGCAGCCTGTCCGCCGGCAGCCAGGCCACCCTGCTGTTTTCCCCCGCCCGGGGACGGAGGGGGTCGGCCTCGTCCGCCGTCAGCAGATAGGTGACGTTCAGGTGCTGATGGGAGGGCGCCCATTTTCCGCGCTTCACGTGGCCCCACACCGGCAGGATATCCAGGGAGGCCACAGCGGTGCTTAAGGGCCGGACGTGGACGGCCCCCGTCTCCTCCCGGGCCTCCCGCAGGGCCACGGCCAGCAGGTCCCCGTCCCCGTCGGCGTGGCCGCCGGTCCAGGCCCACACCCGGTAGAGGTCGTGGTGGGCCATGAGCACCTTCGTGCCGTCGCCGTTGACCACAAAGCCGGAGGCGGTGAGATGGGCGATCTGGTTGTCCCGGGTGAGGATATCGTCCGGGAACAGGCGGAGGTACTCCAGAATCATGGTCTTGTCCCCCGCCTCCGCCGCGTCCTGGGGCACGTAGGCCGCGATGTCGTCCAGATACATGTCAGCCCCTCCTTCGGTAGGTCACGTAGCGGAAGGAAAAGCCCCCGTCCTCCAGCGGCTCCCCCTCCTCGGCGGCGAACCAGGCCGGATTTTCGTCCAGATCGGGGAAGAAAGCGTCCGCCTCCGGCCAGGCGGCGCCGATTTTGGTGATGTAGGCGGTGTCGCAGGCGTCCAGCAGGGCGGCGTACACGCTGGCCCCGCCGATGACGAAGCAATCCGCCGGGGCGGCGGCCAGCAGGCCGTCCAGATCCCGGAATACTTCCGCCCCCTCGGGGGCGAAGGAGAGGTCCCGGGAGAGGATCAGGTTCCGCCGGCCCTTCAGGGGCCGCCCCCCGGGGAAGGTGGCCAGGGTCCTGCGGCCCAGGATCACCGGGTGGCCGGTGGTAAGGACCTTGAAGCGCTTTAAGTCGGCGGGGATGTAGCACAGCTGGTCCCCGCCCTTCCCGATGGCCCAGTTCTGGTCCACTGCCGCGATGAGATTCATGAAAACGCCCCCTTACACCGCCACGGGAATGGCCGCGTCCAGGGGGTGGAAGCGGTAGTTCTCCAGGCGGAAGCTGTCCCTGGTAAAGGCGTAGAAGTCGGTGACGGCGGGGTCCATCCACAGCGTGGGGGCCTCGTAGGGCTCCCGGGCGATGATTTCCTCCACAATGGGCACGTGCCGGTCGTAGATGTGGGCGTCGGCAATGACGTGCACCAGCTCCCCCGCCTCCAGCCCGGACACCTGGGCCAGCATATGGACCAGGGCGGCGTACTGCATCACGTTCCAGCCGTTGGCAGTGAGCATGTCCTGGGAGCGCTGGTTCAGCACGGCGTTGAGGGTGCGCCCCGACACGTTGAAGGTCACCGACCAGGCGCAGGGGTAGAGGGCCATCTCGTGGAGGTCGTGGTGGTTGTACAGATTGGTGAGGATGCGCCTTGAGGCCGGGTTGTGCTTCAAATCGTAGAGCACCCGGTCCACCTGGTCGAACTCCCCCTCCGGGTATTTGTGGCGCACCCCCAGCTGGTAGCCGTAGGCCTTGCCGATGGAGCCCGTCTCGTCCGCCCAGGCGTCCCAGATGTGGGAATTCAGGTCGCGGATGTTGTTGGATTTCTTCTGCCAGATCCACAGCAGCTCGTCCACCGCGCTCTTCAGGTACATGCGGCGGATGGTCTGGATGGGAAACTCCTCCCGCAGGTCGTAGCGGTTGACGATCCCGAATTTCTTCACCGTATGGGCGGGCGTCCCGTCCTCCCACCGGGGGCGGACGGGCTGGTCGGTGTCCCATACCCCGTGGACCAGGATGTCCTTGCAGTTGGCGATAAACAGTTCGTCGGCGCGGCTCATGGAGGCCCTCCTCTGCGTTGTTTTGTCCAGCATAGCACGTTTTTTGGAAAAAGGCCACGGAAATTCCTGTTTCAATGGAACTTTTCGCGGTTTTGTGGTATCATGGCCCCAAGCGATTTTATGGGACAAGGAGCCTGACTGTCATGAAGAAAATGCCCCTTCACGTGGGCCAGCGCAACCTCAAGACCGCGCTCGCCGCCTCTGCGTGCGCCCTGGCCTACTTTTTTCTGGAACGAAATCCGGCTTTCGCCTGCATCGGCGCCATTTTCGGCATGGGGGCCGACATGGAGGGCTCCAAGCTCCACGGAGGCAACCGGCTCTTTGGAACCATCCTCGGCGGCCTGCTGGGGATCGCGCTGTACCGGGTCTACCTGATCTTCTACCCGGATGGGGGATACCACCTGCTGCTGGTGGCCCTGCTCTTCGGGGGCATCGTGGTGCTTATTCTCCTGGCCCAGTTCTTCTGGGTGGGGGCGGTGCAGCCCGGCGGGGTGGTGCTCTGCCTGCTGCTCTTTTCCATCGGGCCGGAGGACTATGTGTCCTACTCCCTCAACCGTATGCTGGACACCGGCGTGGGGGTGGCCGTGTCCCTGTTCATCAACGGGGTGCTCACCCGGGAGCGGCTAGAGGGGTGGAAGCAGGGCCTGCTGGGCCTGTTCGCCCAGCGGTAGTCAGGGCAGGACGGTCCCCAGCAGGCCGTCCTGATGAATTTCTGTGATTTTGACGTCTCTTATCACGTTGTGTAATTGCCCGCCGGGGGCGTATACCTCGGTGTAGTCGGGGGCGTGGCCCCGCCAGAGGCCGTCCTTCTCCTCCTCGAAGAGCACCGGGAGGGTGCGGCCCACGCCGCCCGCCAGCCAGGCCGCCCGCAGCTCCGCCGCGGCGGCGGCGGCCCGGCGGGCCCGCTCCTCCTTCACCGCCCGGGGCACCTGGTCCGGCATGGACGCCGCCGGGGTACCGGAGCGGCGGGAGTAGGGGAAGATGTGCGGGGCGGAGAAGGCGCACTTCTCCACAAATTCCAGGGTGGCCGCAAATTCTTCCTCCGTCTCCCCGGGAAAGCCCACAATGAGGTCGGTGGTGATCCCCGGGCGGTCAAAGTGGTCTCGGAGTAATTTTACGCTCTCATAATACCGGGAGGTATCGTATTTTCGGTTCATCCGGGCCAGTGTGGCGTCGCAGCCTGACTGGAGGGAGAGATGGAAGTGGGGGCACAGGTTGGGCAGGGCGGCCCCCCGGCGGCAGAAGTCCTCCGTGATGGTCCTGGGCTCCAGGGAGCCCAGCCGCACCCGGCAGCCCGGTGCGGCGGCGCACACCCCTTCGATGAGGTCCATAAGGCTCTGCGCCCCGTCCAGGTCCCGCCCCCAGGAGGAGATCTCGATGCCGGTGAGCACCAGCTCCCGGTAGCCCTCCGCCGCCAGGCGGGCGGCCTCCTCCGCCGCCTCGGCCAGGGGAAGGGAGCGCACCGGCCCCCGGGCGTAGGGGATGATGCAGTAGGAGCAGAAGTTGACGCATCCGTCCTCCACCTTCAGCATGGCCCGGGTGCGCCCCTCCAGCCCACCGGCGGGCAGACGCTCGTAGGTCCGGCGGCGGAGTGCGTCGTCCACCTGCACCACCTGGCCGCCATCGGGGCTCAGGGCCTCCAGGGCGTCCACAAAGCCCATGCGGTCGTTGGTGCCCATGATCAGGTCCACCCCCAGGGCCTCCACCGCCTCCGGGTCGGTCTGGGCGTAGCAGCCGCACACCGCCACCACCGCGTGGGGGGCCCGGCGGCGGGCCTGGCGGATCATCTGCCGGGACTTCTTGTCGCTCACCGCCGTGACGGTACAGGTGTTGATGATATAGGCGTCGGCCTCCCCGTCAAAGGGGACCAGGGCGTGGCCCCGGCGGGTGAGCTCGGCCTCCATGGCCTGGGTCTCGAACTGGTTGACCTTGCAGCCCAGGGTATATATGGCAGTTCGCATGGCGTATCCTTTCCCCCCGGCCCCCAAGCGCAAAATTTCCGGCGGCGGGGGAGATCATCCTTGAAATTTTTCCCCCAATGCGTCTATAATGGGGTGGAATCTATTATAAAACAAAATGCAGTCTGTTGTACAGTCATTCGGAGGTGCTTTTCCATGCCGGAATTTTATGTATCCCTGTCCTCCATCGAGGATGTGCGGCAGTTCGTCAACGCCGCCACCCGCTGCCCCTGCGAGGTGGACGTGCTCTCCGGCCGCTATGTGGTGGACGGGAAGTCCATTATGGGCCTGTTTTCCCTGGATCTGTCCCAGCCGGTGAAGGTGGAGGTCCGCGGCGCGGAGGAGGAGCGCGAGGCCTTTTTCCGCAGCCTGGCGCCCTTTGCCGCCGAGCCCCCCCGGCAGGCATGAGCAAGACCGGCAAAAGCGCCCGTCAGGGCGCTTTTGCCGTATATGGGTTTACAAGGAGCCGCCCGCCGTGGTACAATGAGGTTCCTTTGGGAGGCGGGAGCATGAACGAAACCTATTCTTTTTTTGCCTATCTGTCCCGGATGCGCTACATCAGCCGCTGGGGCCTGATGCGCAATACCTTTCAGGAGAATATCCAGGAGCACTCCCACATGGTGGCGGTGCTGGCCCACGCCCTGGCGGTGATCCGCCGGGACGTGCTGGGCAAGCAGGCCGACCCGGGCCTGGCCGCCGCCGCGGCGCTCTACCATGACGCGCCCGAGATCCTCACCGGCGACCTGCCCACCCCCATCAAGTATTACAGCCCCGACATCCGGGACGCCTATAAGCAGGTGGAGAAAGTATCCGCCGATAAGCTGGCCGCCATGCTGCCCGAGGAGCTGCGCCCCGCCTTCGCCCCCCTGCTGCGGGAGGACTATGACCCGGACACCCGGGCCCTGGTGAAGGCCGCCGACAAGCTCTCGGCCTACATCAAGTGCGTGGAGGAGCTCAAGGCGGGCAACGCCGAGTTCCGCCAGGCCGCCGAGCAGACCCTGGAGGCCCTGAAGGGCTACGGCCTGCCCGAGGTGGACTACTTCATGGAGCGCTTCCTCCCCGCCTTCGGCCTGACCCTGGACGAATTGTCGTAGGGGCGCGCAGCCCGCGCCCGCGCCTGAAATACAGAGAATACAAAGGAGCTGTTTTTGCAATGAGAGCCATCGTCACCGTTCTGGGCCGCGACCGGGTGGGCATCATGTCCCTGGTCTGCTCCATGCTGGCCCGGCACAACGTCAACATCCTGGACATCAGCCAGACCATCATCCAGGAGAATTTCACCATGGTCATGCTGGTGGACGCCGCCGGCTGCGACATCCCCTTTGCCGAGCTGGCCGCCCTGCTGGAGCGGGAGGGCAAAGCCCAGGAGCTGGACATCCGCGCCCAGCGGGAGGACATTTTCAACGCCATGCATCGCATCTGAAGGGGAAGGGCCATGATCAATACAAACGAGATTCTCTCCACCATCCATATGATCGACCAGCAGCACCTGGATGTGCGCACCATCACCATGGGCATCTCCCTGCTGGACTGCGCCGATCCCAACCCCGACGCCGCCTGCCGGAAGATCTATGACAAGATCACCCGCCGGGCTGAGCGGCTGGTGACGGTGGGCCAGGCCATCGAGACCGAGTTTGGTATCCCCATCGTCAACAAGCGCATCTCCGTCACCCCCATGGCCCTGGTGGCCGGCGCGTCGGAGACCGACAGCTACGTCCCCTTCGCCCTGGCCCTGGACCGGGCGGCCAAGGCCACCGGCGTGGACTTCATCGGCGGTTTCTCCGCCCTGGTGCAGAAGGGGGCCTCCCGGGCCGACGAGACGCTCATCGCCTCCATCCCGGAGGCCCTGGCCGCCACCGAGCTGGTGTGCGCCAGCGTCAACGTGGGCTCCACAAAAGCGGGCATCAACATGGACGCGGTGGCCCAGCTGGGACGGGCCATCAAGCGTACCGCCCAGCTCACCGCCGACAAGGGGGGCTTCGGCTGCGCCAAGCTGGTGGTATTCTGCAACGCGGTGGAGGATAACCCCTTCATGGCCGGCGCTTTCCACGGCGTGGGGGAGGGGGAGTGCGTCATCAATGTGGGCGTCTCCGGCCCCGGCGTGGTGTACCACGCCCTGCAGAAGGTGAAGGGCGAGAGCTTCGACGTGGTGGCCGAGACGGTGAAAAAGACCGCCTTCCGCATCACCCGGGTGGGCCAGCTGGTGGCCCAGGAGGCCTCCCGCCGGCTGGACGTGCCCTTCGGCATCGTGGACCTGTCCCTGGCGCCCACCCCCGCCGTGGGCGACTCCGTGGCCCGCATCCTGGAGGAGATGGGCCTGGAGGCCTGCGGCACCCACGGCACCACCGCCGCCCTGGCCCTGCTCAACGACGCGGTGAAGAAGGGGGGCGTCATGGCCTCC
>CALXEB010000034.1 GCA_944387215.1 uncultured Flavonifractor sp.
ACCGAGGGCGAACTGGCAAAGGGCTGCTTCATGAAGCCCACCCTGCTGGTGGACGTGAACAACAAGATGCGGGTGGCCCAGGAGGAGATCTTCGGGCCGGTGGCCTGCGTCATCAAGTTCCACGACGAGGAAGAGGTCATCGACATGGCCAACGACAGCGTCTACGGCCTGGGCGGCGCCGTGTGGACCCGGGACATCAACCGGGCCATCCGGGTGTCCCGCGGCATCGAGACCGGCCGCATGTGGGTGAACACCTACAACGCCATCCCCGAAGGCGCCCCCTTCGGCGGCTACAAGGAGAGCGGCATCGGCCGGGAGACCCACAAGGTCATCCTGGAGCACTACACCCAGATGAAGAACATCATGATCAACCTGTCCGAGGCCCCCTCCGGGTTCTACCCCGAGAAGTAAGCCGGGCAGCGCGCAGGGCCCTGGCAACGGCCGGAGCCGCACAGGCAGCCAAAAAGGGCTTGCAGTCCGCGAATGCGGGCTGCAAGCCCTTTCATCATACAGTGAAAACGATCCCGCGCGGATATTCGGGCCGGGTCCCGACGGGCTCAGGCCGTCACGCCGGCTGCTTCCACGGGCAGCAGACCACCGAGTCGGAAAAACAGCCGCCCTCATGGACGTCCGGGAAGCCGGCCTCCGCGGGAAGCAGCCCTTCCTGCGCCGGCAAGCATCCGCGCGGGCGTGGTGGGAGCGGGCGGATCCGGCCGCTCCTCTGCTGCAATATTCAACCGCCGCGCCTGTCACAGGCCGCGCAGGGCCTCCTCCGCAGCCGCCAGGGTGGCGTCCAGCTCCGCCCGGGTATGGGCCTGGGAGATGAACATGGCCTCGAACTGGGCGGGGGCCAGGGACACGCCGCCCTCCAGCATCCCCCGGAAGTAGCGGGCATAGCGCTCCACGTCGCTGCCCTTGGCGTCCACGAAGCGGGTGACCGCCGTGGGGGTGAAGAAGGGGGCCAGCAGGCTCCCCACCTGGTTCACCGCCACGGGCACCCCGGCCTTTTCCGCCGCCGCCCGCAGGCCGGAGGCCAGATACCCGCCCTTGGCGGCGATATCGGTATACACCTCCGGGTGCTCCTTCAAATAGGTCAGCTGGGCCAGGCCGGCGGCCATGGCCACCGGGTTGCCGGAGAGGGTGCCCGCCTGGTACACCGGGCCGCAGGGGGCCACCTGCTCCATCAGCGCCCGGCTGCCGCAGTAGGCCCCCACCGGCATGCCGCCGCCGATGATCTTGCCGAAGGTCACCAGGTCGGCCCTCACGCCGTAATAGGCCTGGGCGCCCCCCAGGGCCAGGCGGAAGCCGGTGATGACCTCGTCGAAGATGAGCAGGGCGCCGCTCTTGTCGCACAGGGCCCGCAGCCCCTCCAGGAACCCGGGGGCGGGACCCACCACCCCCATGTTGGCGGCCACCGGCTCCACGATGATGCAGGCCACCTGGCCGGGCCAGGCGTTGAGCAACTCCTCCACGGAGGCAAGGTCGTTGAACTGGGCGGTGAGGGTGTGCTTGACGATGTCCTCCGGCACGCCGGCGGAGCTGGGGTGCCCCCCCGCCAGGGCGGAGGAGCCGGCGTTCACCAGCAGGCAGTCGGAGTGGCCGTGGTAGCAGCCCTCGAACTTGATGATCTTGTCCCGGCCGGTGGCGCCCCGGGCCAACCGCACGGCGGACATGACGGCCTCGGTGCCCGAGTTGACCATGCGCACCATCTCGATATTGGGCACCAGCTCCACCATCAGCTGGGCGATCTCCACCTCCCGGCGGGTGGGGGCGCCGAAGGACAGGCCGTCTTTCACGGCCTTCTCCACCGCCTCCCGGATGACGGGATGGTTGTGGCCCAGGATCATGGGGCCCCAGGAGCAGACGTAGTCGATGTAGCGTTTCCCGTCCTCGTCCCAGATGAAGGGGCCGTCGGCTTTTGTGATGAAGCGGGGGGCCATGCCCACCGCCCGATAGGCCCGCACCGGGGAGTTGACCCCGCCGGGCAGGACCTTCACCGCCTGCTCAAAGAGCTCCTCCGAGCGTCCCATCAGCCCACATCCCCCTTCTGAATAGCCTGCGCCAGCTCCTTGGCGTAATAGGTGATGAGCATGTTGGCCCCCGCCCGGAACACACTGAGGGCCGCCTCGCACATGATGCGGTACTCGTCGATGAGCCCCGCGGCGGCGGCCGCCTTGATCATGGCGTACTCCCCGGACACCGAGTAGGCGCACAGGGGCAGGTCATAGGCGTCGGCGCACTCCCGGATCACGTCCAGGTAGGAGAGGGCGGGCTTGACCATGATGATGTCGGCGCCCTCCTCAATGTCCAGGGCGCACTCTTTCAGGGCCTCCTTGCGGTTGTGGGGGTCCATCTGGTAGCCCCGCCGGTCCCCGAAGGAGGGGGCGGAACCGGCGGCGGCGCGGAAGGGCCCGTAGAAGGCGGAGGCGTATTTGGCCGAGTAGGCCATGATGGGGGTGGAGGTGTAGCCGTGCTCGTCCAGCACGGCCCGGATGGCGGCCACCCGGCCGTCCATCATGTCGGAGGGAGCCACCATGTCGGCCCCGGCCTGAACATGGCTGAGGGCAGTCTTGGCCAGCACCTCCAGGGTCTGGTCGTTGTCCACCTCATGGCCCCGGAGGATGCCGCAGTGGCCGTGGTCGGTGTACTCGCACATGCACACGTCGGTGATGACGTAAAAGTCGGGATATTTGGCCTTGATGGCCCGGATGGCCTGCTGCACCACGCCCGTCTCCGCCCAGGCGGAGGAGCCCACGGCGTCCTTCTCCTTCGGCAGGCCGAAGAGGATGCAGTGGTTCACACCGGCGGCCAGGCACTCCTCCACCGCCTGGCACACCGCGTCCACGCCATAGTGGTTCTGCCCTGGCAGGGACTCGATGGGCCGGACGCCGGAGAGGGTCTCGTCCACGAAAATGGGGTAGATCAGGCTGTCGGAGGACATGCGGGTCTCCCGGCACAGGCGGCGCACCGCGTCGCTCCCCCGCAGCCGGCGGGGGCGGTGAGTCAAATCCATAGAAACGCTTCCTTTCTTCTGAGACGCGGCGGGGGCTTGCCCCCGCCGTTTTCGGATTCACAGGGCCGCAATCAATTCCACCAGCGCGTCCATGGTGGCCTCGCGGGCCACCCGCACCGGGATGCCGTGTTTTTCGGCCTCTGCCGCCGTCTGCGCCCCGATGCAGGCCCCCACGACCCGGGAGAAGTCCGCGTCCTCCCCCACGGAGGAGACAAAGCCCTTCACGGTGGAGGCAGAGGTGAAGGTGACCAGGGTCACGCCCTCCCCCTCCACCAGTTCCCGCAGCTCCCGGGAGCGGGGGTTTTCATACACCGTGCGGTAGGTGGCCACGTCGTTAAAGCCAATGTTACGCTTCGCCAGCGCTTCTGTCAAGGCGGGGGAGCCCTCCTGGGCCCGGAGGATGAGCACCCGGCCCGCGGCGGGCAGGCCCGCCCCCAGGTGGGCGGCGTCGTACACCGCCGGCACGTAGTCGGGCCGCAGGCCGTGGGCGGCCAGGGCCCTGGCCGTGCCGGGGCCGATGGCGGCCAGCCTGAGGCCCCCCAGGGCCCGGGCGTCTTTCCCCTTTGCCTCCAGCCAGCGCCACAGGGCGTCCGCCCCGGCGGGACTGGTGAGGGCCAGCCACTCATAGTCCCCCAGCCGCTCCATGGCATCGTCCATGGCCGGGCAGGGGTCCAGAGGCCGGGTGGCGATGCAGGGGTACTCCCACACATCCGCCCCCAGCTCCCGCAGCCGGGCGGCCAGGGTACCGACGCGCTCCTTGGGACGGGTGACCACCACATGCCTGCCCTTCAGGGGCAGCTTGTCAAACCAGTCGAACTGCTCCGCCAGGGCGCACACGCCCCCCACCACGATGACGGCGGGGCTTTCCACCTTTGCCGCTTCCGCCGCCTCAGGCAGGGCCGCCAGGGCGGCGGAAATGCGCCGCTGGGCGGGGGTGGTGCCCCGCTCCACCACGGCGGCGGGGGTGGCAGGCTCCATGCCCGCCGCCAGCAGCCCGGCGCAGATGTCGGGCAGTGCGGACACGCCCATCAGGAAAACCAGAGTGCCTCTGGTGCGCACCAAAGCCTCAAAGTCGATGTCCAGCGTCTTCCCAGAGCGCTGATGGCCGGTGATGATGTGCAGGGAGGAGCAGCAGTCCCGGTGGGTCACCGGGATGCCCCCGTAGGCGGGGGCTGCAATGGAGGAGGAGATGCCGGGCACTTCCTCAAAGGGCACGCCGTGCTCCGCCAGCAGCTCCAGCTCCTCGCCGCCCCGGCCGAACAGGAAGGGGTCGCCGCCCTTGAGGCGCACCACGTTTTTCCCCTCCAGTGCCTTGTCCAGCAGGATCCGATTGATCTGCTCCTGGGGCACCGGGTGGCGGGATGCCTGCTTGCCCACGTTGATCTGTTCTGCAGTCTCAGGCATCATGGCCAGGATGGCGGGGCTGACCAGCCGGTCATACACCACCACCTCCGCCTTTTGGAGGGCCTCCAGCCCCTTTCGGGTCAGCAGGCCGGGATCTCCCGGCCCCGCTCCCACCAATGTCACTTTTCCGGGCATACGATCCCCTCCTTCATCCGCTCCGCCAAGGTGCGGGCCAGTTCCTCCCCGTCCCTCCTGGGGCCAGAGATGCCCGCCCGGCTCACCTGGCCGGTCTCGTCCACGTACAGGCCCAGCAGGACCATGGTCTCCCCCTCCAGCCGGGCATGGGCGGCGATGGGAGAGGAGCAGCCCCCGTCCAGAGCCCGGACAAAGGCCCGCTCGGCCCGGGCGCACAGAGCGCCCTCCTCATCCAGCACCCCGTCCAGATAGCTCAGATCCTCTCCCGCCCGGGTCTGAAGGGCCAGGATGCCCTGCCCCGCGGCGGGGATCATCTCCTCCACGGTAAAATACCGGGTAATGCGCCCCTCCAGGCCCAGCCGCTTCAGACCGGCGGCGGCCAGCACCAGGGCGGAGAACTGCCCCTCGTCCAGCTTGCGCAGGCGGGTGAGCACATTGCCCCGCACCGGGGCGGTCTCCATATCCGGGAACAGCTCCTTCAGCTGCACCGCCCGCCGGGCGGAGGCGCAGCCGATAGGCTTTGTCTTGTCCAGCTCAGTGACGCCCTCGGGCAGCACCAGCACGTCCCGGGGGTCCTCCCGCTTGGAGAAGCCCGCCAGGGGAATGGCGGGGTTTTCCTCCATGGGCAGGTCCTTACAGCTGTGGACCGTCAGGTCCGCCCGCCCGTCCAGCAGGGCGGCGTCCAGCTCCTTGACGAAGAGGCCCTTGCCCCCCACCTTGTCCAGGGTGCGGTCCAGGATCTTGTCGCCGGTGGTCTTCATGGTCACCAGCTCCAGCCTGATCTCCGGGTGGGCGGCGCGGATGGCCTCCATCACCAGCTCCGCCTGGATGACGGCCAGCCTGCTCTCCCGGCTGCCGATACGGATCGTTCTCATTCCAGTCCCTCCAGTGCAGCCCGGATGGCCTTGGCGGCCCGGGCGGTGCGGGCGTGGTCGTCCCCGCGGCCCACCACGCCGGCCGACAGGCCGTCCCCGGTGCACACCGCGGGGAAGAAGAAGGTGCACTCCTCCGGCGCGTCCGCCACGCTGACGGGGACGCCCAGGGCCCGGGCCTCCTCCCCCGCCGCCCGGTTGACGGAGCGGTCGTCGGTGGCGGCCACGGCGATGGCCGCCCCGGCCAAGTCCCCGGGGGCGTAGGGGCGGGCCCGCCACGTAACGCCGGGGATCTCCCGCTTCCGCCGGGGGGCGATCATGGCGACCTGCGCGCCATAGCGGGAGAGCACCTCCGCCCGGCGGCAGGCCACCGCCCCGCCGCCGATGACCACCGCCTCTTTCCCCGTCAGGTCCAGAAACAGGGGAAAGCGCAGGGCGCCCGGCGCCTGGCGGCTCCACCGGGGCTTGGCGGCGGTGTGCAGCTCGATCTTTCGGGCGCATTTTTCCAGCTCCTCGGGGGTCAGGCCCTCCTTCAGGCCGCCGGAGAGCAGGTCCACCGCCCGGCTCACCGCCAGCTCCACCAGGTCCCGGGCCTCCGGGCCGTCCAGATCGGTGGAGAGCACCCGGGCCACCACCGCCTGCTTCACCCGCTCCAGGCCGGGCAGGCAGGAGCGGTAATTCTCCCACTGCTCCAGCCGCTCCAGGTACTTCTCCAGGATGGCTTCTCCCTCCGGCGGCAGCTCCCGGGCCGCCGCCACGCCCAGGTCGTCCACGTTCCAGAGGGTGACGCCGGGCAGATTCCCCGCCGCCGGGTCGATGTCCCGGGGGATGGCCAGGTCGGCCAGCAGCCGGGGGGGATTGCGCACCGCCCCCAGGGCGGCGGCGGACACGGTGTAGTGGGGGCTGGTGGTGGCGGAGATCAGCAGGTCCGCCTCCTCCATGGCCCGGTACCGCTCGTCATAGGGCACCACGGCGCAGCCGGGGGGCACCACGGTCTGCCCGTGGTGATAGCTGCGCAGGGTGACAGTGACGGCGCACCCCGCCCCCGTCAGCAGGGAGGCGGCCAGCCGGCCCATCTCCCCGTTGCCGATGACCAGGGCCCGCTTCCCCGCCAGGCCGCCGGCGGCGGCCGCCAGCCGTTCCACCGCGCTCTGGGCGGCGGAGCGGGGCACCCCGGCCAGGCGCACTTTCGTCTTGAGCTCCTTGCCGGCGGAGGCGGCGGTGCGGAATAGGGTCTCCAGCACCCCGTCCGCCGTCCCCGCCTCCCGGGCGGCGGTGAGGGCCCCCTTCACCTGGGTGAGGATCTGGTCCTCCCCCCAGATCTGGGACTGCAGGCCCCCCGCCACCTCCATGAGCCGCCGGGCGGCGGCCCTACCCCGGGCGGAGGTAAAGGCCCCGGCGAAGGAGGCGGCCTCCACCCCGGCGGCGGCGCACAGCAGGCCGACGGGGTCGGGGGAGGTCTCCGGCGCGCAGGAGAGGTAGAGCTCCGTGCGGTTACAGGTGGACAGCAGGACGCACCCCTCCACCGCCGGGTGGGCCCAGATGCGCCGGTCCAGCTCCAGCACCTGGCCGCGGGTGAAGGAGAGGCCCTCCCGCACCTGGATGGGGGCCCGCTGCCAGTCCAGTCCGGCCATCAGGATGTTCACGGCCGCGCCCCCTTCTTCACCAGCACCACGGAGAAGTAGCCCGCCTCCGTGTCCGCGTCGGCAAACCGGGGGCAGACCAGCTCCCCCTCCATGCCGCAGTTTGCCACCATAGAGGCACGGTCCAGCAGGCCCTTCTCCGCCAGCTTCTCCTTCAGGGCCCCCATCTCCCGCCCCGCCTTCATGAACACCAGGTTGGCGTCCAGGTCCAGACAGTCCTCCATGTCCCCGTGGGAGGCCGGGACGATGAGCAGCCGCTCGCTCTTCTCACACAGGGCGGCGCCCAGCCGGGCGGCCACGGCGCAGAAGGAGGGCACGCCGGGGACGATCTCCGCGTCATACCCCCGGGATACCACTTTTTTGTGGAGGTAGATGTAGGTGGCGTACACCGTGGGATCCCCCAGGGTGAGGAAGGCCACGTCCTTCCCCTCGTCCAGGGCGGCGCACACCTGGTCGGCGTTGGCCTCGTAGGCCGCGTCCAGGGCGGTCTCGTCCCGCACCATGGGGGCGGCGCAGGACAGGATCTGCTTGTCCTGCGCCAGTTCCCCGGCGATGGCCAGGGCAGTGCGCTCCCCCGCCCCCTTGTCGGGTACCGCCAGCACCGGCGCGGCGGCGATGATCCGCCGGGCCTTCAGGGTGATGAGCTCCGGGTCCCCGGGACCCACCCCAACGCCGTACAGTGTTCCTCGTTTCATTTTGTCTCCTCCTTGAGCAGGCGCAGGATCTCCCGCCGGGCCGCGCCGATGGTGGCGGCGGCAGGGTCGGCGTCCACGCCGTCCCTGTCCCGCAGTATGTCCATGAGGTGGGCGATGCGGGGCAGCCGCAGATGATTTTCCCGCAGCAGCTCCGGGTCCCGGAACAGCTCCTCCGGCGTGCCGGCGGCCAGCACCCGGCCCTCCCCCAGCAGATAGGCGTCGTCACAGCACAGGGGCACCAGGTCCATGTCGTGGGTGGCGATGAGCACCGCCATGCCCGCGTCCCGCAGCCGGCCGATGAGCTCCAGCAGGCCGCTGACCCCGCTGGGGTCCAGCCCGGCGGTGGGCTCGTCCAGAATGAGCACCTCCGGCTCCATCACCAGCACCCCGGCGATGGCCGCCCGCTTCTTCTGGCCGAAGGAGAGGGCGTGGGTGGGCTTGTCTCTCAGGTGGGAAATGCCGGTGCGCGCCAGGGCGTCCTCCACCCGGCGGCGGACCTCCCCCTCGTCCAGGCCCAGGTTCACCGCCCCGAAGGATACGTCCCGGTATACGTCGGCGGAAAAGAGCTGGTCGTCCGGGTCCTGGAACACGATGCCCACCCGGCGGCGCAGCTCGGTCAGGCCCTTTCTGTCCCGGCGCACCGGCGCGCCGTCCAGAAGCACCTCCCCCGCCGTGGGGGTGAGTACGCCGTTGAGGTTGAGGAACAGGGTGGACTTGCCCGCCCCGTTGGCCCCCAGTATGCCGGTGATGCGGCCCCGCCGGGCCCCCAGCGTCACATGGTCCAGGGCCCTGGTGCCGTCCTCATAGGTATAACACAGGTCTTTCGCTTCAATGGCCGGTCCCATCATAAAAGCCTTCTTTCCGCCCAAAATACCGCCAGCTGCACCCCCGCCGCCGCCAGGGCCAGCAGATAGAGGCCCCGCCCCGGCCGGTAGTCCCCCGGCAGGGTGGCCAGGCTGCCGGCGTAGCCCCGGGACTCCAGGGCGGCATACACCCGGTCGGCCTTCCGCCAGGCCCGGAGGAACACGGTGGAGGCCAGCAGCCCCAGAGAGTGCAGGCTCCGCCCCGCGCTCTGGTAGCCCAGACGGGAGGCCTGGGCGGTGCGGATATGCCCCGCCGTCTCGGTGAGCACGAAGATGAAGCGGTAGATGAGCTCCATCAGCTCCACCATGAGCCGGGGCACGTGCAGCCGGCCCAGGCAGAGGGTCAAATCGGTGATGGGAGTGCTGAGGGCCAGGAAGTACATGGCCCCCACGCAGCCCAGGGCGGTGCAGAACACCCGCCCCGCCGCCGCCAGGGCCGCCCCGTCAAAGCCCCACAGCCGCCCCCCCAGAGGGAGGGCGGCCAGGACCTGGGCGTCCGGGGGATAGGACCGCACCAGCATGGTGGCGCAGCCGATGACCAGAAAGGCCAGGGGGATGGAGAGAAAGCGCAGGTACACCCGCAGGGGCACCCCCCCCAGGCCCGTTATGAGCGCCCCCATGCCGATGAGGGTAGCCAGCCCCACCCCCACGCTGCCGCAGCACAGGCACACCACCAGGGCAGCCATGGACAGCGCCAGCTTGGGCAGGGGGTCCGTCCGCCGCAGGCGGGACTGGTAGGCCCAGCGGTCGGTGCCCATCAGCTTTTCTCCCCGCCGTCTGGGCGGCGGGTCACACGGCCCAGGACAAAGCCCACGATCCCCGCACCGACGGCGGCCTGGAGGGCAAAGAGGAGGGACTCCACCTCGCCGCTGGCCGGCTCCAGAATGGGCTGGAACCAGGGCTCGTAGTCCGGGTCGTTCTCCAGGATGACCTCCTCGGCCTGGCCGTCCGCCCCGCCGAACTCGGCGTTGGGCAGCAGCCACAGGGGCAGGGCGGCCAAAAGCACTACCAATACAATCAGAATCAGGTTTTTCTGCCAGACTTTCATATTCCGCCCCTCCCTTACAGCACGCACAGCTGCTGCAGCTCGGTTTTGCTGTACTTCTCCAGCACGTTGAACACCACCACGGTGAGCAGGCCCTCGGCGATGGCCAGGGGGATCTGGGTGACGGCGAACACCGTCAGGTACTGGACCAGGCTGCCGGTGACGATCCCCAGCTGGAAGGAGGTCACCACATAGGTAAACAGGTCCCCCAGGGCGGCGGCGGCGAACACCGCCACGGCGGCGGGGGCCTTGGCGCGCCGCAGAAGCTTATAGACCAGCCAGGACACGATGGGCCCGGCCACGGCCATAGAGAACACGTTGGCCCCCAGGGTGGTGATCCCGCCGTGGGCCAGCAGCAGGGCCTGGAAGAGCAGCACAATGAGCCCCAGCACCGCCATGGTCATGGGCCCGAAGAGGATGACCCCCAGGCCCACGCCGGTAGGGTGGGAGCAGGAGCCGGTGAAGGAGGGCAGCTTCAGGGCGGAGAGCACGAAGGCAAAGGCCCCGCACATGGCCAGCAGCAGCTTGGCCCTGGGGGCGGCTTCCACCTTTTTCTTGATGGAGAAGAAGCCCGCCGCCACGAAGGGGGCGCACACGGCCCCCCACAGCACGCACCAGGCAGGGGGCAGGTAGCCCTCGGCGATGTGCATGGCGGAGGCCCCCAGGGTGAGCACGCCCACCAGCCCCACCAGGGCGGCGGCGGTGCGGACCAGACGGGCCGCATGGAAATGTCTGTTCATGTCGTTCATCCTTTCCTATACCTCGTAGGCTGAATGGAACTTCCCGCCGGCAAGGTTTTCCGGCTTGGGCCTCACCGCCTGCCGCGCGCCTTCCCGGGTCTCCCCAGTGGCCTTGTGCGCGGCGGCTCCGCCCTTACGGCAGCGGGACTGCGCGGGATTTGCACCCGGCTTCCCTTTTCCGGCGGATGGTCGGTCTATCTATATGAACAGGACAAGCCTGAAATTTGCTCAAACCGGCCGGTCCTGCGCGTCCGCCTCCCGGGCGTGGGAGACAAACAGGGCCCGGACGGCGGGGTACTCCCCCAGCCCCCGGAGGGTGCAGGTCACCGCATACCCCTCCGCGGCCAGGCGGTTCTTCCAGGAGCCGGGCTCCTCCCCCGCCAGGTCGTTTTTGGCGTGGTCGCCTGCCACCGTCATCAGGGGCCGCAGCTCCACCCGGGATACCTCCGGCCGCTCCTTCAGCCGCCGCAGAACCTGCCCGAAGCCGGGGTAGCCCTCCACCGTGCCCACCACCACGTCCCGCCGGCCCAGATCGTGCAGGGCATACTCCATCAGGGCGTAGGCCGAGTTGGCCTGGTGTTCCGAGCCATGGCCCATATAGACCACGGCGGCCTCCTCCCGGGCCGGCGGCAGGGTGTCCAGCAGGGCCCGGCCCAGGTCCAGGTAGTCCTCCGCCGCCGTCAGCAGCGGCCGGCCGAAGGCCAACCGCCCGAACCGCCCGGCATAGGGGGCGGCCTGGTCCATGAGCTTGTGATACTCCTCCCCGTTCATCACGTGGGTGGGCTGGATCAGAACGTCGGCATAACCCTCCCCCGCCAGCCGCTCCAGGGCGGCGGGCACATCGTCGATCTCCACGCCCCGCTCCCGTTTCCAGCGGCGCAGGATCATGCCGCTGGTAAAGGCCCGGCGAAGGGTGCGCTTCGGAAAGGCGGCGGCCAGATCCCGTTCGATAGCCGCGATATTTTTTTCCAGCGTATCTTCATGGCTGGTGCCGAAGGACACCGCCAGCAGGGCTTTTCCTTCCATGGTGCTTCCTCCTGTGTTCATTCACGCTGGTCGTTGCTGGCCTGATAGAGCAGGGCGTTGCAGATGGCGGCGGCCACGTTGCTGCCCCCCTTGCGGCCCCGGGCCGCGATATAGGGCACGGGCATGGTGAGCAGCAGCTGCTTGCTCTCCACCACGTTGACAAAGCCCACGGGCACGCCGATGACCAGGGCGGGGGACAGTCTTCCCTCGTCCATGAGCTGGCAGGCCCGCACCAGGGCGGTGGGGGCGTTGCCCACGGCCAGGATCACGGGCCCCTCCAGCTCCGCCGCCCGCTCCATGGACACGGTGGCCCTGGTCTCCCCCCGCTCCCTGGCCTCGGCGGCCACATCGGGGTCGGACATGAAGCACACCGCCCTGCCGCCGAACTTCTCCAGCACCTTTTTGTTCACCCCGGAATAGGCCATCTGTGTGTCGGTGACGATGGTGCAGCCGGACTTGATGGCGGCGATCCCCTTCTCCACCGCGCCGGGGGAAAACACCAGGTTGTCGGCGTAGTCGAAGTCGGCGCTGGTGTGGATCACCCGCTTGATCACGGGCAGCTGGTCGGCGGGGAACTGCCGCTCCCCCAGTTCCCGGGCGATGATCTCCATGCTCCGGGCCTCGATCTCCGCGGGGGCCACCCGCTGCAAATGGATGTCTTTCATGGGTCATTCCTCCCCGTTGAGTATGCGGTAGAGCCGCTCCATGTCCAGGCTCTCCCGCAGGCCGTCCGCCAGCTTGTCATATTGCTGCTGGGCGTAGGCCTGCCAGTCCACGCTGGCCGCCGCCCGGTCCAGGCCCTTGGCCTTCAGCAGGGCGTTCACCAGGGCCTCCGCCGCCTCCGCCTTGTCGAACAGGCCGTGGACGTAGCAGCCCCAGACGTTCCCGGCGCTGAGGCCGTCGGCCCGGCGCTCCCCGGTCTGGGTGGAAAACTCCGCCAGGGGGGCGGCGGCGCTCTCGGTGCGGCCCATGTGGATCTCGTACCCCTCGAAGGGCACGCCGGCCAGCTCCGCGAAGATCCCCTCCGGGGCCAGGAAGCGGCCGGTCACCCGGGTGCGGGTCTTTTCCCCCTGGAACACGGTCTCGGCAGGGAGCAGGCCCAGGCCCCGGAGCGTCCCGCCTCCCTCCACCCCGTCCGGGTCGGAGACGTTCTGCCCCAGCATCTGGTAGCCGCCGCAGATGCCGGCCACCGCGCCGCCGGCGCTGGCGTGCTTGAGAATGGCGGCCTCCAGGCCGCTCTGCCGCAGCCAGCGCAGGTCGTCCATAGTGTTCTTGGTGCCGGGGAGGATCACCAGGTCGGGCCGCCCCAGCTCCTTCAAGCTCCCCACATAGCGCAGGGAGACCTCCTCCATCCGCTCCAGGGGGTTGAAGTCGGTGAAGTTGGACAGGCGGGGCAGGCGCACCACGGCGATGTCCACCAGGCCCGCCTTCTCCCGCCGCCCCAGCCGGGCGGACAGGGAGTCCTCGTCGTCCACGTCCACGTCCAGCATGGGCACCACCCCCAGCACCGGCTTGCCGGTGAGCGCCTCCAGCTGCCCCAGGCCGGGCCGCAGGATCTCCACGTCCCCCCGGAACTTGTTGATGATAAGGCCCCGGATCAGGGCCTGCTCGTCGGGCTCCAGCAGCTTTACCGTGCCGTAGAGGGAGGCGAACACGCCTCCCCTATCGATGTCCCCGCACAGGAGCACCGGTGCCTTTGCCCGTTTTGCCATGCCCATGTTCACAATGTCGTCCTGCCGCAGGTTGATCTCCGCCGGGCTGCCCGCCCCCTCGATGACGATGACGTCGTAGTCGGCGGACAGGGACTGGTAGGCCGCCATCACCTCGGGGATCAGGGCCTTGCGGTAGCGGAAGTACTCCCCCGCCGGCATGGTGCCCCGGGGCACGCCGTTTACAATCACCTGGGAGCCCACGGAGCTGGTTGGCTTGAGCAGGATGGGGTTCATGCGGGCGTCGGGGGCCACCCCCGCCGCCTCGGCCTGGACCACCTGGGCCCGGCCCATCTCCAGCCCGTCGGGGGTGATGGCGGAGTTGAGGGCCATGTTCTGGGACTTGAAGGGGGCCACCCTGTAACCGTCCTGTTTGAAGATGCGGCACAGCCCCGCCGCCAGCAGGGACTTGCCCGCGTTGGAGGCCGTCCCCTGGATCATGATCGCCTTTGCCATCACAGCGCCTCCTTCAGCGCGGCCAGCAGCCGCCGGTTCTGTTCCCGCCCGCCCACGCACACCCGGTACCAGTCAGAGCCCAGGCCGTGGTAATTGCCGCAGGCGCGGAGGAGCACGCCCCGCGCCAGGGCCCGCTCCTTCAGGTCCTCCGTCCCCGCCGCCCGGAAGAGCAGGTAGTTTGCCTGGCTGGGGACCACCTCCAGCCCCAGCTCCGCCAGGCCGGCCGAAAGCCGGGGCCGCTCCACGGCCAGCAGGGCCCGGGCCTTCTCCGGCCAGTTGGGGCACCGCTTCAGGGCCGCCAGCCCCGCCGCCTGGGCGGGGGCGGACACGCTCCAGGGCGGCCCGGCGGCGGCCAGCTTCTCCAGCAGGGCGGGGTCGGCACACAGGGCGTAGCCCAGCCGCAGCCCAGCCATGGCCCAGCTCTTGGTAAAGGCCCGCAGGAGCACCAGGTTTGGGTATGTCTCCAGATAAGGGGCCAGCCCCGGTCCCGCCCCGTCGGACAGGGGGAGGAAGCACTCATCCACCGCCAGCACCGCCCCCACGGCCCGGCACTTCTCCGCCGCCGCCAGCAGGAGGGCGGGGGCCACCAGCCGCCCGGTGGGGTTGTTGGGGGTGCAGAGGAACACCAGGTCCGTGCCCGGGCCGGCGGCCTCCAAAAACCCGCCGTCCAGGTCGAAGTCCTTCGCCCGGTCCAGGGGGTGCCGGGCCACGGCGCAGCCCGCGGCGGACAGCGCCCCCTCATACTCGGAGAAGGCGGGGGCGGTGACCAGGGCCCGCCGGGGCCCCAGGGCATAGACCAGCCGGTAGATCAGGTCGGCGGCCCCGCCGCCGCAGAGCACCTGCCCCGGCGCCACCCCGTCGTGTTCGGCGATGGCTGCCCGCAGGACCCGGCACAGGGGGTCGGGGTAGGGCGCGGCCCCCCGGGCCGCCTCCGCCGCCGCCTCCCCCACCGCCGGGGGCATGCCCAGGGGGTTCAGGTTGGCCGAGCAGTCCAGCACCGGCCCGCCATAGCGGGCCCGGGCGGTGAGCACGTCCCCGCCGTGGGTATATGGGAGCATTTTCGCCGCCTCCTTTCAAATGCGGGGCCGGGCGCGCACTGCGCGCCCCTACAACAGGCCGCGGAAAGAATCTCCGTAGGGGCGCACATTGTGCGCCCGCTCTTTACCACGGGAACATCAATATGACCAGCGGCGCCCCGCAGAAAATCAGCAGGGCGAAAAAGGCGGTGGCGTAGAGGATCCGTCCCGCCCGCAGGATGTCCAGGGCCTCGATGGGCCGCTGGTCGTCGCCGATGTAGGGCTTCTCCACCAGCCTGCCGAAGTAGTAGTTCGGCCCCGCCAGCCGGAGCTGGAGGGCCCCGGCGCAGGCCGCCTCGGTGTGGGCGGAATTGGGGGACTTGTGCTTCTTCCGATCCCGTTTGAACACCCGCCAGGCGTTTTTCCCGTCATACCCTGCGGCGGTGCTCCCCAGGCACATGAGGGCCCCGGCGAGGCGGGCGGGGAAGAAGTTGAGCGCGTCGTCCAGCCGGGCCGCCGGCCGGCCGAAATACAGGTACTTGTCGTTTTGATAGCCCACCATGGAGTCCATGGTGTTCACTGCCTTGTAGGCCATGCCCAGGGGCGCGCCGCCGAGAGCCAGGAAAAGGAGGGGGGCGATCACCCCGTCGGAGGCGTTTTCCGCCACCGTCTCCACCGCCGCCCTTGCCACCCCGGCCTCGTCCAGCTGCTGCGTGTCCCGGCCCACGATCATGGACACCGCCCGGCGGGCCCCGGCCAGGTCCCCGGCCTTCAGCGCCTGGTACACCTTTCGGCTCTCAACAGCCAGGGATCTCGTGGCCAGCAGCTGGTAGCACAGCACGCTCTCCGCCGCCAGGGCCAGCCAGGGGCTCGCCAGGCTGCAGGCCCACAGCAGCAGAACCGTCAGGGCCGTGGGGATGGACACGGTGAGGATCACCAGGACCGCGCCGGCGGCCAGCTCTCCCCCCGGCCGTTTGGGAAACACCCGCCGCAGGAGCTTCTCCAGCCCGGCGATCAGGGCCCCGATGGCCCGCACCGGGTGGGGGGCCCACTGTGGGTCCCCCAGCAGCAGATCCAGGCAGAAGCCGGCCAGCAGGGCCAGCAGGTGGGATATCCCCCAGCTCACAGCCCCTTCTCCCCCCTGAACTCCTCCAGCACCGTCAGCGCCAGGGTGTCCGGGTCCAGGGCCATGCGGAAGCCGCCGCAGTTGGGGCACATCCAGCCGTAGTAGTCCCGCTCCGGCCGGCCGTATTTGGTGAGCAGGGCCATGATGGCCCCGCCGTGGGACACCACCCCCACCCGCCGGTAGCCGCGGGCGGCGGCGTCGGCGGCCACCTGTTCCAGCCCCCGGGACACCCGCTCGGTGACCTGCTGGGCGCTCTCCCCCACCGGCATGTCGGCAAAGTCGGGGCGGCCCGGGGCCCGGCCGATCCAGGCCTGATAGAGGGGGTCGTCCTTGAGCTCCTCGTGGTTTTTCCCCTCAAAGGGGCCGAAGTCGCTCTCCCGCAGCTCGTCCACCACGGTCTCCTCCACCCCGGGCCACAGCAGCTCCGCCGTCTGGCGGCAGCGCATCAGGGGGCTGCGGTAGATATGCTCCACCGCCGGCAGGGTGGGCCCTACCCGCCGGGCCAGCTCCTCCCCCTGGGGAGCCAGAGGCACGTCCAGGGTGCCGATAAAGCGCTTTTCCAGGTTGCCCCGGGTGGTGCCGTGGCGTATGATGACTAATTCCATGGGCCCTCTCCTTTCAATACCATGGGCAGGCCGCAGAAAATGCGCTCCACCCGCGCCGCCCGCGCCGCCAGGCGGCAGCACAGCCGCCCCACCGCCTCCCGCCGGGCCCGCCGGGCCGGGTCGGCCGGCACCACGCCGCAGCCTACCTCGTCGCAGATCAGGATGATCCCCGGGTTGGCGGAGAGCAGTTTGTTTTCGTCCAGCTCCGGCCAGTTTTCCAGGCCGGCAAAGACGGGCCGGGTCTCGGCCTCCTCCGGCGTGCGGGCCACCTGGTCCGGGCCGTATCCCGTCTTGCTCAGCACGTAGTCCAGCTTGCCCTGGCCCGCGCCGCCGATGATGAGTGTCATACCAGCACCTCCATCCGCTGGGCCACGGCCGCCCCCAGCACCATCCCCAGCTCGCACAGCTGGAGGAAGAACCCCGCCAGGTCGCCGGTGACCCCGCCGAACTGCCGCCTGGCCATGGTCACATAGTACAGGCAGGCCAGGGCCGCCCCGATCAGCGCCCCCGTCCCCGTCCAGGGGGACAGGATGACCATGGCGGCGGCGGCCGCCGCCGCCCACACCGCCAGCACCGCCCGGGCCCTGGCCGTGTCCATGGGGCCGGTGAAGGTGGCCAGCAGGCCTCTGCCCCGGGCGTTGGGCAGGGAAAGCGCGAACAGACCGGACAGGGCCCGGGACAGCACCGGCCCCAGGTACAGGGCGGGGACCGGTGCGCTCAGCACCTCGCACCAGGCGGCGAAAAAGAGAATCAGGTACAGCCCGCAGCAGAGGATAGCGAAGGCCCCGGTGTGGGAGTCCTTCAAAATTTCCAGCTTCCGCTCCCGGCTCTGGTGGGAGGACAGGGCGTCGCAGGTGTCGCAGAAGCCGTCCAGGTGGATGCCCCCGCTGAGGGCGATGGGGAGGAGCAGGGCCACGGCGGCGGTGAAGATCCTGCCGAAGCCCAAAAATTCCGCCAGGGCCAGCCACCCCCACAGCGCCGCCCCGATGACCGCCCCCACCAGCGGGAACCAGCACAGGGCCCAGGACAGGGCCTTTTGCTCCCACTCCACCCGGGGCATGGGCAGCTTGGAGTACATGGCAAAGGCAATGATGAGGCTTTTCACGCAAAAACTCCCTTCCAGGCCACCGGGATGCCGCAGACCACCTCGTACACCCGGCCGGCCCGCCGGGCCAGGGCCCGGTTGAGCCGGGCGAGCACCTCCAGGTAGGCCAGGGTGTCCGGGTCGTAGTCCATCCCGTCGGAGAACAGCTCGTTGGTCACCACCGCCAGCAGCCCGGCCCGAGCGGCGGCGCGGTCGATCCCCGCCAGCACCCGGTCGAAGGCCCCCTGGCGGCCCCGTTCCCCGAAAAACTCGTTGGCGGTCAGGTTGGAGAGGTCCTCCAGCAGGGCGGCGCAGCCGAGGGGGAGGGTGAGGCCCGCCAGGTTTTCCGGGCACTCCAGGGTGGCAAAGCCCTTGCCCGCCCGCATGGCCCGGTGCCGCTCCACCCGGCGGACGCTCTCCGCGTCCCACACCTTCATGGTGGCCAGATAGACCCGGTTTGGGATGCCGGAGGCGGTAAT
>CALXEB010000035.1 GCA_944387215.1 uncultured Flavonifractor sp.
GACTCCTTCCTGTCCGCCGCCTCCTTCCAGGAGACCACCAAGGTGCTCACCGAGGCCGCCATCAAGGGCAAGGTGGACCATCTGCTGGGCCTGAAGGAGAACGTCATCATCGGCAAGCTCATCCCCGCCGGCTCCGGCCTGGCCGCCTACCGCAAGTACGACAAGGTGGACGACGAGGGGGATGTCCACGGCCTCACCCCCGAGGAGCAGGCCCAGGACGAGCTGCTGATCCAGGAGGAGGACGCCGCCATCGCCGCGGAGAGCGCCGAGCAGATCTGAGCTTGTCCCGCAAGCCGACCATTCCATGCAGAGGGGCCCGGAGCCGCGCTCCGGGCCCCTCTTCCTGTCCTTTCCCTTCCGCCCGGCGGCCCCATCCCGTCAGCGGGGCCGCCCCATGGTATGAGGTAGCTGCCGTGTCTATCAAACCCATCTCCCCCATCTCCCTGTCCTGCGGCGGGGCGGGCCTGGCCCTGCTGGCCCTGGCCCTGCTCCCTGTGCGCGACCTGGACCTGGGCGCGCCCCCGGCCCGCCTTGCGGTATATCTGCTGCTGCTGGCGGCGGCCGCGCTGGCCCTGGCCCTGGCGGGCCGGGCCGGAAGGCTGCCCCGCCCGGCGGTGCTGGCCGCCCTGCTGCCGGTGGGGCTGGCTATTTTCCTGCGGGCCCTGGCCCTGGACTACCAGTCCCAGGACTATCAGATCTTTTTGTCACAGTGGGCTCAGGCCTTCCGGGACAGCGGCGGCTTTGCCGCCGTTGCCCTGCCCATCGGCAATTACAACGCCCCCTACCTCTATTTCCTGGCCGCCATCTCCTACCTGCCTGTCCCGGACCTGTACCTCATCAAGCTCTTCTCCATCTTCTTCGACGTGGTGCTGGCCTGGGGCGGGCTGCGGCTGACGCGGCATTTTTCCGGGGGGTGGCGGCCGGCGGGGTGCTTCTGCGCCCTGCTCCTGCTGCCCACGGTGGTGCTCAACGGGGCCTGCTGGGGCCAGTGCGACGCGCTCTACGCCGCCCTCTGCCTCCACGCCCTGGCCTGCGGCCTGGAAAAGCGGGGGGCGGCCTCCGCCGTCCTTATGGGGCTGGCCTTCTCCTTCAAGCTGCAGACCGTGTTCCTCCTGCCCCTGTGGGCGGGACTGTGGCTGACCGGGCGGGTAAGATTCCGGCATCTGCTGGGCTTCCCCGCCGCCTACGCCGCCACCTGCGTGCCAGCCCTGCTGCTGGGCAAGCCTTTGGGGGACATCCTGTCGGTCTACCTGGGGCAGACCCGGGAGGGGGCCGGCTCCCTCAATTATAACTCCGCCTCTCTCTACGCCTTCTTCCCCTACGGCGCCCAGCCGGATGAGGCGCTGTGGGCGGGGATCGGCATCGCGCTGGCCTTCCTGCTGGTGCTGGCGGTGCTCCTGGCCCTGCTGATCCTCCGCCGGCGGGCCTCTGACCAGGCCCTGCTGGCCGCCGGGGCGGTGCTGGCCGTCGGGATCCCCTTCCTGCTGCCCTATATGCACGACCGATACTTCTACCTGGCCGACGTGCTCACCCTGGCCTGGGCGTTCATCCTGCCCCGCCAGGCCCCGGCGGCGGCGCTGGTGGAGCTGTCCTCCCTCAGCGCCTATCTGGTCTATTTCCGGCAGAGGTACACCCTGGTGCTCCAGCTGGGGGGCGGCACCTTCACCATGCTGGCGGAATCCCTGATGGTCCTGGCCGCCCTGGTCTGGGCGGCGTGGTCCCTGGCAGAGGCGCTCAGAACAGAGCGGGGGCGGCCGTAACGGCCGCCCTTTCCAAAAAAATCCTGTGCATTTTTCCGAAAAAAGCCGGGAAATGCTGTTGACGCATTGGAAACAATGTGTTACAATTTGGTTACAGTTCTTAAAAATCCGTTACAACTCCATTGAGATATGCTTTAGGAGGCATTATGGCAGAACAAGCGATCCCCCTGACTTACAAGGGCCATCCGCTGCGCCGGAAGGACAGCCTGATCTATTACGGCAGCATGGCCGAGAAATACATCATCATGCTCCAGGTGCTGGACCAGAAGAAGGAAAAGGACATGGACGTGGCCACCAAGGTGTCCGTCCAGCTCCAGCTCACCGACCCCGACCTGAAGAGCCGGGACCGGGTGGTCAAGAAAACCGAAAAGGACAGCCTGTACGCCGCCATGGACGTGGCCTCCGTCTGGCTGGACCGGGCCCTGGCGGGGAAGTAAGTCCCGCCCCCTGTTCCATCCCCGTCTCTCCCGGCGGGGCATCCTTTTGAACGGAGTGATCTACCAATGATACTGCCTGCCAAGCTCGCGCGCACCGCATTCCTCACCGTCGCCCTCTCCGCCCTGTGCGTGGTGGGGGCCTCCGCCGCCTCCGTGGGGGCCGGCACCGTGGACGTGGACGCCCTCCGCCTGCGGGAGGAGGCCAGCACCTCCTCCACCATCCTGGCCACCGCCTCCAAGGGCGACACCGTGGTGGTCCTGGAGGACGCCGGCAACGGCTGGTACAAAGTGGACTACAAGTCCGTGGAGGGCTACATGTCCGCCGAGTACCTGACCGTCTCCGAAAAGGCCGACGTGGCCATCGGCTACGGCCTGGTAAAGACCGGCGGCTCTACCCTCAATGTGCGCAGCGGGCCTGGCACCAGTTACGCCAAGGTCACCTCCCTGTATGACGGGAACGTGGTCAGCATCGTGGGCATCGACAGCGGCTGGTACAAGATCACCACCAGCTCCGGCGTCACCGGCTATGTGAGCAGCGAGTACATGGTCACCTGCAAGGACTCCGCCGGCTCCCGGGGGGACGGTCCCGTGGCCTCCTCCGTCTCTTACAGCAGCAGCCTGGGCCAGCAGATCGTGGACTACGCCAAGCAGTACCTGGGCGTGCCCTATGTCTACGGCGGCAACGGCCCCAACAGCTTTGACTGCTCCGGCTTCACCACCTACGTATACCGCCACTTCGGCTACACCCTCAACCGCACCGCCTCCGGCCAGCTGTCCAACGGCGTGTCCGTGTCCAAAAGCGAGCTGCAGCCCGGCGACCTGGTGTTCTTCAAGGACGGGGGCAGCAAGCCCGTCTCCCACGTGGGCATCTACATCGGCGGCGGCCAGTTCATCCACGCCTCCACCAGTACATACGAGGTCCGCATCAACGACCTGACCAGCGGGTATTACAACAACGTGTATGTCTACGCCCGCCGCATCCTCTGACTTTCGCCCGGCAGGCAGAACAGTCACCATATCATGAACAGCGTGCGCGGCGCCCCGCGCACGCTGTTTTTGCGAAAGGATCAGGCAGAGATGGGTGCGCCGGGGTCGTCGCGCCCCACAGACTTCTTCCCCGTCGCAGGGGCCAACGCCCACACCGGCCCGCCGCGCCCCCTATGGAAACTTTCGGAAAGGACGATCTCCTTGAAACACTCCCTGGCCCTGGGCCATATCCTGGCCATCATCGTCTCCCTGGTGTGGGGCACCACCTATGTCTCCACCAAGGTGCTCCTCACCGCCTTCCACCCGGTGGAGATCCTGCTCTACCGCTTCGTGCTGGCCTGGGTGGTGCTCTTCCTCTGTGCGCCGAAGCCCCTGCTGCCCCGCAGCGCGAAAAGCGAGCTGCCCTTCCTGCTGGCTGGACTGACAGGGCTCACCCTCTACTCCACCCTGGAGAATTACGCCCTGCAGTTCTCCCTGGCCTCCACCGTGGGGCTCATCATCTCCGCCTCCCCCATGTTCACCGCCCTGCTGGTGTGGCTGTGCCGCCGGGCCGGGCGGCCGGGGCCGGCCTTCTTCGCAGGCTTTGCCCTGTCCATGGCGGGCATCGCCCTCATCTCCCTGGCGGAGGGGGACTCCTTCGACCTGAACCCCGTGGGTATCCTGATGGCCCTGGGGGCCTCCATCTCCTGGGGCGGATACGGCGTGTGCCTGACCATGGCCCCCGCCGACGGGCTCAGCGACATCCAGGTCACCCGGAAGGTCTTCTTCTGGGGTCTGCTGCTCACCCTGCCCGTGGCCTGGGCGGACGGCTTCACCTTCTCCCTGGCCCGGCTGGCCGAGCCCGTGCTGCTGGGCAACGTGCTCTACCTGGGGGTGGGGGCTTCCGCCCTGTGCTTCCTGGCCTGGAACAAGTCCACCGTCCTCATCGGGCCGGTGGCCACCAACGTCTACCTCTACCTCCAGCCGGTGGTGACGGTGGCCGCCTCCCTGCTGGTGCTCGCCGAGCCTGTCACTCCCCTCACCCTGGCCGCCGTGGCCCTCATCCTGTGCGGCCTGGCCCTGTCCCAGTACCGCGGCAAAAAAAGCAAGGAACCCGCATAATTTTTGAAAAAGCGGCGGATACTAGCCCCGGAATTCATTTTGGAGGAGGCAGCGTATCCTATGTTTCTTGATAAAATCGCCCTGATCCTGGCCGTCATCGGCGGGCTCAACTGGGGCAGCATCGGCCTGTTCCGCTACGACGTCGTGGCCGCCCTCTTCGGCGGGCAGACCAGTGTGGCCAGCCGGGTGATCTACGTCCTGGTGGGCCTGGCCGCCCTGTGGTGCATCACCCTGATCTTCCGGGACCTGCGGGGCAAGGAGCACTGAGTGTCGCTCCGGCCCGCCCGGGTTTTTCAAATCAGTCAAGACCTATCGAAAAAATAGGTCTTGACTTTTTTGTCTGTTGTGATACACTACACCCCAGGGGGGTGTTAACCATGATGGCAGACGAGAAAAAGATCCTCCGGCTCCTGAAAACCGCCCGGGGCCAGATGGACGGCATCATCAGGATGGTGGAGGAAAACCGCTATTGCATCGATATTTCCCAGCAGCTCATGGCCACCGAGGCCATCCTCAACCGGGCCAATAAGGAGATCCTCTCCGCCCACTTGAAGCACTGCGTCCAGGAAGCCGCCAGCCAGGAGGAGCGCAGCCGGAAGATCGACGAATTCGTCACCACGCTGGGGCACATTCTGAAGTGAGGCCGGGGTGCGCGCGCCGGGTCGCCGCGCGCCACGGAGGGCCGCCCGCATCCCGGCGGGCCGATGTGGGCGTCGGCCCCTGCGACTTCGCGGTATCACCCGCAGGGCGCGGCCTTTCGGACGCGCCGTTCCTCTGCAGGGGCGGCCCCATGTGGCCGCCTGCGGGCGAACGCAGTTCGCCCCTACGGAGCGTGATCCCGCCGGGCGGGCGGGTCTTGAACCCGCCCCTACGGACGTTTTCTTCCTTCCTCATTCCGAATTTACAGCAAAGTTGGTGGACCCTATGAAGCAAAAGTTCAACGTCACCGGCATGACCTGCACGGCCTGCTCCGTGCCCCACGGGATGTTCCATCCCGCGGGGACCCCTTTGATTTGATCTGCTCGGGCGAAGTGAATTCGCCCGGCATCGAGGTTTTGCTGCGCAAAACGCTCGTCGCGCGCCACCCAGCGCGGATGGGCGGAGCCCCTTAACTAGAAAGTTGGTGTATCCCTATGAAGCAGAAATTCAACGTCACCGGCATGACCTGCACGGCCTGCTCCGCCCATGTGGAGAAGGCGGTGAACGGAGTGCAGGGGGTGGAGTCCTGCAACGTCAACCTGCTGGGCAACTCCATGCTGGTGGAATACGACGACGAGACCAACGCCCAGGCGATCATCCGCGCGGTGGAGGAGGCGGGCTACGGCGCCTCCCTGCCGGCGCAGGCGGGCAAGGCGGCCGCCGCTCCCGCCCGGCCCACCGACGCCATGGCGGAGGAGGCCGCGGGGATGAAGCGGCGCTTCCTCACCTCCCTGGTGTTCCTGGTGCCCCTGTTTTACATCGCCATGGGCCACATGATGGGCTGGCCCCTGCCGGCCTTCTTCCACCGGCCGGAAAACGCCCTGGCGGTGGCCCTGATCCAGTTCCTGCTCACCCTGCCCATCATGCTCATCAACCGCAAGTACTACGCGGTGGGCTTCAAGACCCTGTGGCACCGCTCGCCCAATATGGACTCCCTCATCGCCCTGGGCTCCGCCGCCGCTGTGGTGTACGGCGTGGCGGCCCTCTTCCTCATCGCCCTGAACCTGGGCCGGGCGGCCTACGGCGTGGGGGATGTGGAGGCGGCCCTGGCCACGGCGGAGCACTGGTCCATGGACCTGTACTTCGAGTCCGCCGGCATGATCCTCACCCTCATCACCCTGGGCAAGTGGCTGGAGACCCGCTCCAAGGGCAAGACCAGCCAGGCCATCACCCGCCTTATGGACCTGGCCCCCAAGACGGCCATGGTGCTGCGGGACGGCAAAGAGGCGGAGCTGCCGGTGGAGGACGTGGTGGTGGGCGATCTGATCGTGGTGCGCCCCGGCGGGCGCATCCCGGTGGACGGGGTGGTCACCGAGGGGGCCTCCTCGGTGGACGAGTCCGCCCTCACCGGCGAGAGCATCCCGGTGGAGAAGGCCCCCGGGGACAAGGTGGCCGCCGCCTCCATCAACAAGTCCGGCTCCTTCACCTTCCGGGCTACCCGGGTGGGGGAGGACACCACCCTGGCCCAGATGATCCGCCTGGTGGACGAGGCGGCCTCCTCCAAGGCCCCCATCGCCAAGCTGGCCGACAAGGTGGCGGGGGTGTTCGTGCCCGCCGTCATCGGCATCGCCATCGTCACCGCCGCCGTGTGGCTGATCGCCACGGGGGGCGACGTGACAAGGGCCCTCACCGCCGGGGTGGCGGTGCTGGTGATCTCCTGCCCCTGCGCCCTGGGGCTGGCCACGCCGGTGGCCATCATGGTAGGCACCGGCAAGGGGGCGGAGAACGGCATCCTCATCAAGTCCGCCGAGGCCCTGGAGACCCTGCACACCATCCGGACCGTGGTGCTGGACAAGACGGGCACCCTCACCCAGGGCAGGCCGGTGGTCACCGACTGCCGCCCGGCGGAGGGCGTCACGGAGGAGGAGCTTCTGTGCGTGGCCGCCTCTCTGGAAAAGCCCTCCGAGCACCCCCTGGCCGAGGCCATCACCGCCGAGGCGGAAAATCGGAACATCCCCCTGGCCCCCATTGAAAGCTTCCTGGCCGCGCCGGGCCGGGGCATCCGGGGCACCCTCCACGGCCAGGCCGTGCTGGCGGGCAACCGGGCCATGCTGGAGGAGGCGGGCGTCCCGCTGGACGGCTTCGAGACGGCGGCGGAGGAGCTGGCCCAGGCGGGCAAGACCCCCCTGTACTTCGCCGAGGGCGGAAAAATGCTGGGCGTGGTGGCCGTGGCCGACACCCCCAAGCCCACCAGCGCCGAGGCCGTCCGGGCCTTCCAGGCCATGGGCATCGACGTGGTCATGCTCACCGGCGACAACAAGCGCACCGCCGAGGCGGTGGGAAAGCAGCTGGGCGTGGACCGGGTGGTGGCCGAGGTGCTGCCCCAGGACAAGGAAAAGACGGTGGCCGCCCTCCAGGCCGAGGGCAAAAAGGTGGCCATGGTGGGCGACGGCATCAACGACGCCCCCGCCCTGGCCCGGGCCGACGTGGGCGTCGCCATCGGGGCGGGCACCGACGTGGCCATCGAGTCGGCGGACATCGTGCTTATGAAGAGCGACCTGCTGGACGCGGTCACCGCCGTGCAGCTGTCCAAGAAGGTCATCCGCAACATCAAGGAGAACCTGTTCTGGGCCTTTATCTACAACATCATCGGCATACCTCTGGCCGCCGGGGTGTGGTACCCCCTGTTCCACCTCCAGCTCTCCCCCATGTTCGGCGCGGCGGCCATGAGCCTGTCCTCCGTGTGCGTGGTGTCCAACGCCCTGCGCCTGAAGTTCTTCCGCCCGGAGCGGCGGGAGGTCCCCTCCCCCGCCCCGGTGAAAGATAGCCCCATCCCGACCCGAAAATCTGACGAGACGAAAGGAACGAGTATTATGACCAAGACCATCACCATCAACGGCATGATGTGCGCCCACTGTGTCTCCCACGTGGAGAAGGCCCTCAACGCCATCGACGGCGTGTCCGCCCAGGTGAGCCTGGAGAACAAGAACGCGGTGTGCACCCTCACCAGGGACATAGCCGACGACGCGCTGAAAAACGCCGTCACCGAGGCCGGCTACGAGGTGGTGTCCATCGCCTGACCGGCTATGGCCAAAGCGACCCCCGCCGCCCGGGCTTTGGGCGGCGGGGGTCGCTTTATGTACAGCGGCGCGGAAGGCCGGTCCAAAGTCTCCCATCTTTCCAGAAGTTGTTCCTTGTCAATATCCTACGTTTTTTGTATGATAACAGGGCACCCCGGCGGGACGCCGGAACCTTCAAGACAAAGGAGCAAACCTACATGCGTAAGATCCCTGCAGCACTGCTTTCCCTGGCCCTGACGGCCTCCCTGACCGGGCCGGCGGCGGCTGCCCCCCGGCAGCAAACCGTCTCCCCCTCCCTGCCCGAGCTGGACGGCCACTGGAGCCAGTCCGCCTTTGAGCGCTGGCACGGCTACGGCATCGTGGAGGGCGACGTGCGCGGCATGCGCCCGGACGACGCCATCACCGCCGGCGAGTTCGCCGCCCTGCTCTGCCGGGCCATGGGCTACACCGACACCGTGGACAACCCCTACGCCGACCTGAAGGGCGACGAGTGGTACGCCCCCTACATCCTGCGCCTCACCGCCGCCGGCATCCTGGAGGGCGACGGCGTCAACTGCAACCCCAACGCCCCCATGGACCGGCAGCGGGCCGCCGTCCTCTTTGCCCGGGCCATGGGCATCCGCCCCACGGAGAACCCCGACCTGAGCGGCTTTGCCGACGGCCATGAGGCCGCCGACTGGGCCGCCGGCTGGCTGGACGCCCTGGCGCAGGCCGGCATCCTCCACGGCGTGGGCGGCGACCTGCTGGCCCTGGACCGGGAGATCACCCGGGGCTCCATCGTCACCCTGCTGAACAACGCGGTGGCTGAGTACGTCCACACCAGCGGCGCCACCGTCACCGGCGACGTGGACGGCATCCTTCTGGTGGCCGCCGGCGGCGCCACTGTCCAGAACGCCCAGGTGGACGGGGCGGTGATCCTGGCCCCCAAGGCGGTCTCCCCCGCCCGCAGCGGGGAGGCCGCCCTCACCATGGAGAACTCCACCCTGAAGTCCGATCTGCTGGTCCAGGCCCACGGGGCCCGGGTGGACCTCTCCGACACCCAAGTGGAGGGCGAGGCCGTCCTCTCCGGCGACCGGGCCTCCCTCTCCCTCAGCGGCAGCACCCAGGTGGCCGCCCTGACAGCGGAGGGCGCCGACGGCTCCGTGGCCGTGGGCAAGGACGCCGCCGTGGGCGACCTCACCGCCAAGTCCAACCTGGCGGTGGACAACCAGGGCGCCATCGACCGGGCCAATATCCAGGCCGGCGGCGTAGTCATCGACGGTAACCGGCCCGGCAGCCTCACCGTGGCCGACGGCGTGACCCCGCCCACCGACGGCACCGGCGAGACCCTTCCCGGCACCGGCGATGAGAACGACGGGGAGAATGACAACAACAACGGCGGCTCCGGCGGGAGCGGTGGTTCCGGCGGCGGTTCCGGCTCCGGCGGGAACGGCGGTTCCGGCGGCGGCTCCGGCTCCGGCGGGAACGGCGGCTCCGGCTCCGAAGAGGAGACCCCCGGCCAGGGGAGCGGCCTGAACGTGGTGGGCGTGCGCCCGGTGGACCAGGACAGCCCTGAAACTCCCCTGCCCGCCGTCACCGCCCAGGCCAGCCGGGAGGAGGGCTTTGTGAAGGTCGCCCTGTCCACCGAGGAGATCGTGCCCATCCACCAGAGCGAGGGCGCCGGCAAGGGCGCCTGGGTGGGGGTGGCCTTCGCCGCGCCCGAGGGCTATGAGGAGGAGACCTTCCGCTACGCCTTCGGCACCCAGGCCAGCGCCGAGGCCGGCAGCACCGCCAGCCTCACCGAGGACCCCGCCATCGGCGAGGGCAAGTACGCCGTGTTCTTCATCAACGCCTCCGCCCTCACCCCCAAGACCCACATCACCCTCCAGTGGGGGGAGGAGGCCGAGGCCATCCAGTATGTGGTGGACCTGTCCGGGGTAAAGACCCCCGCCGCGGTCCTGGAAGGGGTAAGCGTGTCCACCCACGAGATGCCTTCCGGCGTGGACTCCACCGCCGAGGGCCTGAGCTTTGACGGCTCTACCGCCCTGGTGCAGAACGAGGGCTCCGGGGAGCTGACTTACAGCCAGGTGGCCTCCATGGGCGGCGGCGGGGAGTACACCGTGTACTACTCCGTGCCCCAGGCCCTGGGCGACGGCACCCTCCAGTTCGACAAGATCGCCCGCTCGGTGAACGGCGGGGCGTGGAACACCTGGGCCATGCCCAGCTCCACCGAGGCCACCGCCGGCTCCGGCTGGTGGACGAAGGATGACAGCAACTACTACTTCAAGTGGGGCGCCGTCTTTGCCCAGCAGGCGGAGGACATCTGGCAGATGAAGGACGGCGGCGTGTTTGAGTACACCCTGGCCTTCCTGAAGAGTGAAGGCGGCCAGGACAACGTGGTGGCCACCTGCACCTTCACCATCGACCTGAGCGGCTACACCATCGTACCCGACGAGGAGCTCTGAGCCCGCCTCTCCGGCCGCGGCCCCGCTGCTGTGCAGCGGGGCCGCGGCTTTTCCCGGAGCCGCCGGAAAAGGCAGAAGCGCCCCCAACGGCCCGGAATTGAATTTTTTGAAAAGCGGGGTTGCAATTTTGCCGTGGTAGAGTAAAATAGTGTGGCTATGTAAATTCTGTGTAAAGAAGGCCTGCCCATGCCCGCTGCCGTCCAAAACGCGCCCGTCCGCCCTCTCTTCTCCCGAAACGACCTGGTGCGTCTGATCCTTCCCCTTGTGATCGAACAGCTGCTGCTGATGACGGTCGGCATGGCGGACACCGTCATGGTCACCACCTCCGGGGAGGCTGCCGTGTCCGGCGTCTCACTGGTAGACAACATCAACACCCTTATCATCCAGGTTTTCTCCGCCCTGTCCACCGGCGGCGCAGTGGTGGTATCCCAGTACCTGGGTCGGGAAGATGTAGACAATGCCAAGTCTGCCTCCAAGCAGCTGCTCTACGCCATGACCGCCCTGTCAGTGCTGCTCATGGCGGCGGCGCTGATTTTCCGGCAGCATATCCTCTCCCTGATCTTCGGGCGGGTCGAACCAGCCGTCATGGACAGCGCCCTGATCTATTTCCTGCTTACCGCCGCGGCCTATCCCTTTATGGGGGTATACAACGCCGGGGCCGCCCTCTTCCGGGCCATGGGCAACAGCAAGGTGTCCATGTTCTGCTCCCTTATCATCAATGTCATCAACATCGTGGTCAACGCCGTCTTTATTTACGGCTTTGGTATGGGGGCTGCCGGGGCGGGTATCGGCACCCTGGTCTCCCGCATCGCCGCGGCAGTGATCATTATGAAACTGCTCAACCACCCGGACCATGTGGTACGGGTGGAGGGCCTGCTGAAGTTTGAGTTCCGGGGCGCCATCATCCGGCGCATCCTCTTCATCGGCATCCCCAACGGCCTGGAAAACGGCATGTTTCAGGCGGGCAAGCTGCTGGTGCTCAACCTCATCACCACCTTCGGCACCTCCGCCGTGGCGGCCAACGCCATCGCCAACAGCATCGCCGGGGTGGTCAACGTGCCCGGCCAGGCCCTTGGGCTGGCCATCATCACGGTCATCGGCCGGTGTATGGGGGCCGGGGAGCAGGGTCAGGCCGCCCGATATACCAAGTATCTGGTGGGGGCCAGCTACCTGTGCATGGGCCTGCTCAGCGCCGGGATGTTCTGCTCGGCCCATCTGCTGGTGACCCTGTTCAACCTGACCCCCCAGGCCTGCGCCATGGCCGCCCAGGTACTGCGGGTATGCGCTGTGGGCAACCTTTTGTTCTGGCCCATGTCCTTTACCCTGCCAAACGCCCTGCGGGCGGCGGGTGACGCTATCTTCACCATGGCGGTGTCCCTGAGCTCCATGTTCGTCTGCCGGGTGGCCCTGAGTTATGTGTTTGCCTGCTCCTGGGGACTCGGGCTGGGTCTGACGGGTGTTTGGCTGGCCATGGTGGCCGACTGGGTGGTCCGTGCCGCTCTCTTCCTCACCCGCTGGCTGCGGGGCAAATGGCGGCGCATCAAAGTGATCTGACCAAAAAGGTCCCCGTTCCGGCTGGAACGGGGACCTTTTTCCTTGTCCTTGCGCAGGCACTGCCGCGTTTCCGCGGGGGATCAGCGCTTGCCCTTGTCGTAGGGGATGCCCTCGGCCTTGGGAGCCCGGGACTTCTTGGAGGTGAAGGCCAGGACCACGAGGGTGACCAGGTAGGGCAGCATGCGGTACAGGTGGCCGCTGATGCCCAGCTGCGCCAGCAGAAACACCCCGTCGCCGTTGATGTCGATGCTGGTATAGGAGGCGGCGACACACTTGAACAGGCCGAAGAGCAGGGCCGCGCCGGCGATGTTCAGGGGCTTCCAGTTGCCGAAGATCATGACCGCCAGGGCCAGGAAGCCGAAGCCGGCCACCTCGCCGGTGGCGGCGCAGTTGGCGGTGGTCAGGGCGTAGACAAAGCCGCCCAGGCCCGCCAGGGCGCCGGAAATGGTGGTGCCGGCGTAGCGCGTCTTGTAGACGTTGATGCCCAGGGAGTCGGCGGCCTGGGGATTCTCGCCGCAGGAGCGCAGCCGCAGGCCGAAGCGGGTCTTGTAGAGCAGGATGGACAGGACCACGAACAGAAGGATGCAGATATAGGTGGCGATATAGGTCTTGTCAATGAAGGTGGAGCCGAAGAAGCCCATCTCATCGCTGCGGCCGTAGCCGAACATGCTCTTTTTGATCATGAACCAGCTGCCGGCGTCGCCGGTGTACATCTGGAGGGTGTTCTGGTTGGCGATGATGCGGATGAAGAAGAGCACCAGGGCGGGGGCCAGCAGGTTCAGGGCGGTGCCGCCGATGGTCTGGTCCGCCTTCAGGTTCACCGAGGCGAAGGAGAGCAGCAGGGAGAAGATCGCCCCCATGATGGCGGCCACAGCCATGGCCATCAGCTCAAAGCCCTGGAGGGCCAGGTAGTCGTTGGCCGCCTTGGCCGCGTCGAACATCCCGGTCCGCTGCACCAGGTTGACAAAGAGCACACCGCTGAAGGCCCCGAAGATCATGATACCTTCCAGGGCCAGGTTGATGATGCCGCTGCGCTCGGCAAACACGCCGGCCAGGGCCACGATCATCAGGGGGACGGCGTAGATCAGGGTCTGCTGGATGAGAAACGTCATGCCTGATCGCCTCCTTTCCCCCCGTCACCGTCCGGCGCCGGGCCTCCCCCGCCCTCCGGCGGGGCGGCGGGCTCCGGCGAAGCGGCGGGCTTCACCGCGGCAGCCTTCCGGCGGCGGCGGCCGCCCCCGCTGATGAAGAGCTTGATCACCAGGGAGAAGGCGCTCAGATAGACGATGATGGCGATGATCACGTCGGTAATATACTCATTGTAGGACGTGAGGTTGGTCAGCTGCAGGCCCACGATGTCCAGCATGGACATGAAGCACCCGGCAAAGATCACCCCGATGGGGTTGCACACCGCCAGCAGGGCCACGGCGATGCCGTTGAAGCCGGTGGCGGGCAGGGACTGGTAGGCGGAGATCCAGTAGAACTCCGTGTTGCCCGCCAGGTAGTACAGGGAGGCGCCCGCCCCGGACAGTGCCCCGGCAATGGCCATGGACAGCACGATATTGCGCTTGTCGCTGATGCCGGCGTACCGGGCGGCATGCCGGTTGGCGCCGCAGGCCTTGAGCTCATAGCCCAGGGTGGTCTTGTTCATGAGGATATACATGAGCACGGCGATGAGGATGGCGATGAGGATGCCGCCGTTGACCTGGGAGTTGGGGAAGATCACGTCCAGGCCCATCTTGGAGGTCTCCACGCCGTTGAAGCTGGTCTTGTAGATATAGGCGGTCTTGGTGTTCTCCACATGGTTCTGGAGGTTTTCAAACAGGCTGCCGTTGTCGAAGATCCAGGTGACCAGATTGGCGGCGATCCAGTTGGTCATGATACAGGCCAGCACCTCGTTGATGTTGAGGAATGCCTTCACCAGGCCGGGGATGCACCCCCACAGGGCGCCGGCCAGGGCGCCGCCGGCAAAGGCGATGACCCACACCAGGGGAGCGGGCACCACGGAGGTGGGGATGGACAGGGACAGGATCAGGGTGGCGGCGGTGCCCATCAGGTACTGGCCCGGCGCGCCGATGTTGAACAGGCCCGTCTTATAGGCCACCGCCACGGACAGGCCGGTGAGGATCAGCGGAGTGGCCCGGAAGAGCATGTCGCCCATATTGGTGGGGTTGAAGCCGAAGGTCAGGCTGCCGGCTGCGTCCCGGCCGGTGCTGAACAGGCCGAAGAGCACCAGGCGCACCCCTTCCCACATGGTCTTGAGCCCCATGCCGGGGTTGAACAGGCCCACCAGCACCACGATGACGGCGCCTACCGCCATGCCGATGATGATGGAGATCAGGGAGGCCAGCACCGACTTGGTGCCGTCCCTGGCCAAAAGGCCGGATCTGTTTTCCTTCACGCGCCCTCACCCTCCTTCTGCATCCGCTTGGCGCCGGCCATGTAGAGGCCCAGCTCCTGCACGGTGGTGGTCTTGGGGTCCAGCTCTCCCACGATCTCCCCCTCGTACATGACGAGGATGCGGTCGGAGAGGCTCATGACCTCGTCCAGTTCCAGGGAGACCAGCAGCACCGCCTTGCCCTTATCCCGCTCGGCCACCAGCTGGCTGTGGATATACTCGATGGCGCCCACGTCCAGGCCGCGGGTGGGCTGCACGGCCACGATCAGGGCCTTTTCCCGGTCGACCTCCCGGGCGATGATGGCCTTCTGCTGGTTGCCGCCGGACATGGACCGGGCCACGGTCACCGGCCCCTGGCCGGAGCGCACGTCGTACTGGTCGATGAGCCGCTGCGCATATTTGCGCACCGCGTCGTTTTTGATAAAGCCGGCGCGCTGGAACTCCGGCTCCCGGAAGCGCTGGAGCACCAGGTTCTGCTCCAGGGTGAAGTCCAGCACCAGGCCGTACTTGTGCCGGTCCTCGGGGATGTGGCTCATATCCTGCCCCCGGTGGCGGATGGAGGCGTGGGAGATGTCATGGCCGCAGAGGGTCACGGTGCCGGCGGAGCTCTTCTCCAGGCCGGTGAGGCCGTAGATGAGCTCGCTCTGGCCGTTGCCGTCGATGCCGGCGATGCACACGATCTCCCCCGCCCGGACGGTAAAGCTCACGTCGTGGACCGCGTCCCGCTTGTGGATGTGGGAGGGCACGCACAGGTGCTCCACCTCCAGCACCGCCTGGCCGGGCCGGGCCTCGTCCTTCACCACTTCCAGCTGCACCGGGCGGCCCACCATCATGTTGGACAGGGACTGCTTGTCCGTGTCCTTGGTGTCCACCGTGCCCACGTACTTGCCCTTGCGCAGCACGGTGACCCGGTCGGCCACCTCCATGATCTCGTTGAGCTTGTGGGAGATGAAGAGGATGCTCTTGCCCTCCCGGGCAAAGCCCTTCATGGTGGCCATAAGCTCCTCGATCTCCTGGGGGGTGAGGACGGCGGTGGGCTCGTCAAAGATGAGGATCTCGTTGTCCCGGTAGAGCATCTTCAGGATCTCCACCCGCTGCTGCATGCCCACGGTGATGTCCTCCACCTTGGCGTCCAGGTCCACCTTCAGGCCGTACCGCTGGGAGAGCTCCTCCACCTTCCGCCGGGCCTCCTTCTTCTGCAGGAAGCCCAGTTTGGTGGTCTCCGCCCCGAGGATGATGTTGTCCAGCACGGTGAACACGTCCACCAGCTGAAAGTGCTGGTGGACCATGCCGATGCCCAGGGCGGTGGCGTCGTTGGGATTGCCGATCTTCACCACCTGGCCGTTCTTGCGGATCTCCCCCGCCTCCGGCTGGTACAGGCC
>CALXEB010000036.1 GCA_944387215.1 uncultured Flavonifractor sp.
TCATCGCCGACGAGGCCGCCATCGGCATGGTCAACTCCAAGACCACCGCCGTGCGCATCATCCCCGCCCCCGGCAAGACCGTGGGGGACACGGTGGAGTTCGGCGGCCTGCTGGGTTCCGCCCCCGTCATGCCCGTCCACCCGGAGGGCAGCGCCGCCTTCATCGCCCGGGGCGGCCGGATCCCCGCCCCCATGCAGAGCCTGAAGAATTAAGGAGCGGTCGGTCCCGTTTTTTGCCCGTAGGGGCGGCCCCATGTGGCCGCCCGCCGTTTCGTTTCCCGCCCACGGAACGGGAGGACGGATTGCCGCGCCGGCCTGCGGACCGGCTCGCGATGACGGCCTGCTCTCGTATGTGGGCGGCTATCAGCCGCCCGCCGTGCCGGTCCACAGCGCCCCGTAGGGCGGGGGCTTGCCCCCCGCCGTCCGCTTCGATCTGTGTTTTTACCACAAAAAGGCCGCCGACCGGCGGCCTTTTTCCAAAGGAGGCGTTTCCATATGCCCATCTTCCGTTCCGCCTGTCCCTACGACTGCCCCGAGGGCTGCTCCCTGCTGGTGGAGACCGACGGGGAGAGGGTCACCGCTATTACCGGCGACCCGGCCAACCCCTATACCGGGGGCGTGATCTGCGGCAAGATGCGCCGCCTGCCCGGGGCGGTGAACAGCCCGGAGCGCATCCTCACCCCCCTGCGCCGCGCGGGGGGAAAGGGGGAGGGGCGCTTTGTCCCCGTCACCTGGGAGGAGGCCCTGGAGGAGATCGCTGCCCGCTGGAAAGAGCTCATGGCCCGGTACGGGCCGGAGACCATCCTGCCCTGCTCCTACGCCGGCACCATGGGGGCGGTGCAGCGCCACGGGGGCGAGGGCTTTTTCCACGACCTGGGGGCCAGCGACCTGGTGCGCACCCTGTGCAGTTCGGGCAAGGGCGCGGGGTGGGAGAGCGTTATGGGCGCCTCCTGCGACCTGTCCCCCTGGGAGGTGGGGGAGAGCGACCTCATCCTCCTGTGGAGCGCCGACGTGGCCGCCACCCGGCTCCACCTGGGGCCCATCATCCGGGGCGCGAAGGAGCGGGGGGCGCGGGTGACCCTGATCGACGTGTACGAAAACGGCTCGGCCCCCCTGGCGGACGAGATGCTCCTGGTGCGGCCGGGTACCGACGGCGCCCTGGCCCTGGCCATGCTCCGGGTTCTGGCGGAGGAGGGCCTCACCGACGAGGCCTGGCTGGCGGAGCACGCCGCCGGCTGGCCGGAGCTGCGGGCGGAGCTGGCGCGCTGGAGCCCGGAGCGGGCGGGGGAGATCACCGGCCTGGACCCGGAGGCGATCCGAAGGCTGGCCCTGGCCTATGGCAGGGCCAAGGCCCCCTGCATCGTGGCGGGCAGCGGCTTCTCCCGCTCGGGCAACGGGGGCCAGGCCGCCCGGGCCATCGCCGCCCTGCCGGCGGCGGTGGGGGCGTGGGCCCGGCGGGGCGGGGGCACCTACGGCTTCTGTTCCGCCCCGCCCCTGGTGGACAAGGGCCTGATGAAGCGGCCCTGGCGGACGGACCCGGCCCGGCAGAAGGTGAACATCAACCTGCTGGGCCCCGCCCTGCTGGGGGAGGGGGTGGAGACGCCCATCCACAGCCTGTACGTCTACCACTGCAACCCCGCCGCCGTCCTCTCCCACCAGAACGCGGTGCGCCGGGGCCTGGCCCGGGAGGACCTGTTCACCGTGGTCCACGAGCGGTATATGACGGACACGGCAAAATTCGCCGACCTGATCCTCCCCGCCCCCTACATGGTGGAGACCGAGGATCTGTACACCCCCTACGGCTACCGGCAGATCCAGTACGTCCGGCCGGTGGTCCCACCGCCGGGGCAGGTGAAGAGCAACTGGGAGGTGTTCTGCCTGCTGGCCCGGGCCATGGGGGTGGACGCCCCCCACTACCGCCGCTCCGCCGGGGAGCTGTGCCGGGCGCTGGTGGAGGGGAGCGCCGCCCTGACGGCGGAGGAGAAGGCCCGGGTGCTCTCGGGGGAGCCGGTGGTGCTGGAGGCCCCCTTCCCCCTGCCTGTGGGGACGGAGGACGGGAAGATCCGCCTGGCCCATCCCGCTCCCATCACCTGGTATCCGCCCCACGGCGGGGCGGAGCCCTTCCGTCTGGTGTGCGCCCCGTCGGCACACACCCTCAACTCCTCTTTCAACGAGATCTCGGAGCAGCGGGAGCGCCGGGGAGAGCGGACGGTGCGTATGAACCGGGCGGACGCCGCCGCCCTGGGCCTTACCCACGGGGACCGGGTGGTGTGCGCCAACGACCTGGGGGAGATGGAGGCGGTGCTGGCCCTGGACAGGGCGGTGGCCCCCGGCGCGGTGGTGGCCCAGGGGGTGTACCCCGGGGCGGACGGCGTCAACAGCCTGACCCACCCCCGCCTCTCCGACCTGGGGGAGGCCACCACCCTCAACGACAACACCGTGCAGGTGCGGCGAACATGATCTGCCCGTGGGGATTTTTCGCGGAACGGACGTTTTTCTCTGGAAAAATCCGCCGCCGGGGTGTATGATAACAGCGAAGGATCACCATGAAAAAACAAAGGAGTGACGTGTCAATGACCATCCGTTTTGATACTTCCAATGCAGTACCCTTCCTTCCCCAGGACTGGCTGACGAGCCGCCTGGCCCGGCTGGAGACCGCCCGGACCCAGCTGGAGAACGGCAGCGGCCTGGGCGGGGAGTACACCGGCTGGGTCCACCTGCCCCGGGACTACGACAAGGAGGAGTTCGCCCGCATCCGGGCGGCGGCGGAGCGTATCCGCAGCGACTCCCAGGCCCTGGTGGTCATCGGGATCGGCGGGTCCTACCTGGGCGCCCGGGCGGTGGTGGAGCTGCTCAATTCCCCCAATTTCAACCTGACCCATAAGGGCGGCCCGGACATCTACTTCGCCGGCAACGGCCTGTCCGTGGACGCCATGCAGGAGGTCATCGACCTTATCCAGGGCAAGGACTGGTCCATCAATGTCATCTCCAAGTCGGGCACCACCACCGAGCCCGCCGTGGCCTTCCGCATCTTCAAGGCCCTGCTGGAGGAGAAGTACGGCAAGGAGGAGGCCCGCAAGCGCATCTACGCCACCACCGACGCCCGCAAGGGCGCCCTGAAGGGTCTGGCCGACGCGGAGGGGTATGAGGAGTTTGTGGTCCCCGACGCCATCGGCGGGCGGTATTCCGTGCTCACCGCTGTGGGCCTGCTGCCCATCGCCTGCGCCGGGGTGGACATCGCGGAGCTGATGGCCGGCGCGGAGGAGGCCATGAACGCCCTGGCCGTGCCCGGGGCGGACAATCCCGCCTGGCAGTATGCCGCCGCCCGGCATACCCTGTATACCCTGGGCAAAAAGGTGGAGATCCTGGTGGGGTACGAGCCCTCCTTCCGCTTCTTTGCCGAGTGGTGGAAGCAGCTCTTCGGCGAGACCGAGGGCAAGGACGGCAAGGCCCTTTTCCCCGCCAGCGTGGAATTCACCGCCGATCTGCACTCCATGGGCCAGTACATCCAGCAGGGCGAGCGGCTCATGCTGGAGACTGTGGTCCGCTTTGAAAAGAGCCGGTGCGCCCGCCCCATCCCCCACGACCCGGACAACGTGGACGGGCTCAACTTCCTGGCGGGGAAGGACCTGTCCTTCGTGGCCGAACAGGCCATGCGGGGCACCCTGCTGGCCCACGTGGACGGCGGCGTACCCAACCTGATGGTCACCGCTCCCGGCCGGGACGCCCGCAGCGTGGGCGCGCTCATCTACTTCTTCGAGTACGCCTGCGGCCTGTCCGGCTATCTGCTGGGTATCAATCCCTTTGATCAGCCCGGCGTGGAGGCGTACAAAAACAACATGTACGCCCTCCTGGGCAAGCCCGGGTATGAGGAGCGGAAGGCGGAGCTGGAGGCCCGGCTGGGCTGAGGCAGCTGTTCCGCCGGCGGAAGGCTTGCCCAGGGGGACCCGCCGCAGGCGGGACGGCGCTTATGCGCCGCAGGGCGGCGGGATTCACTTCCGCCGCCCGCAAATAAAATCGGGGTCCCCATGGGGGCGCGCTCCCATGGGGCGCAAGCCCGGGTATGAGGAGCGGAAGGCGGAGCTGGAGGCCCGGCTGGGCTGAGGCCGGACAGAATGGGAATTTTTTGTGAACTTGTGTAAATCGGTTGCAATCCCCCTGTAAAAATGGTAACATAAACGTACCAGGCCGGGCCCCTGCCCCGGCCACAAAGTAAGGAGTGATAATGATGGTGAGAGTGATCATGGGGGTCAAGGGCACCGGCAAGACCAAGCAGATGATCGAGCTCATTAATTCCGCCGTCCACAGCGAGAACGGCAACGTGGTGTGCATCGAGCGGGGCCCCAAGCTGACCTATGACATCCATTATAAGATCCGCCTGGTGGAAGCCAGCCAGTACGACATGAGCAGCTATGACTTCCTGAAGGGCTTTATCAGCGGCCTGTACGCCGGCAACTATGACACGACCCATATCTTCATCGACAGCCTGACCAAGATCGTCAAGTCCGAGGCCACCGACCACGCTGTGGAGGAGTTCCTGGACTGGCTGAGCAGCTTCTCCGAGAAGAACAACATCAAGTTCACCGTCACCATCAGCGCCGATGCCTCTCTGGCCTCCGAAGGGGTCAAGAAGTATTTCTGAGCACGGCGCGCCATACGGACAGATCAACAGCGGGCGGATGGCCACTGGCCATCCGCCCGCTTATTTTGCCTCTGGATCTGGCGGCCGGCGCTACTTGCCCTCCCGGCGGAGCAGCTCCTGCTTGATGTCCCACAGCTTTTGGGACAGGTCCACATAGTAGTTGTGAGGGTTTTCAAAGCGCTTGACCTCGTCCCACAAAAGGTCGATCTGCCCGGCGCACCAGGCCCGCATCTCGGCGATGGGCGGGGACTGGTACACCCGCCTGCCGCCCTGGAAGATGGGCACCAGCAGCTCTTTGGCGGTGAAGTTGGTGACCACGCTGCGCTTCCAGGTGGCCTCCGGGTCGAAGAGCTCCAGGGGCCGGCTCTCGTCCACCGCCTCGTCGTAGACGGTGATCAGGTCGGCGAAGGCCTTGCCCGTCTCCCTGTCAAACAGGCGATAGACCTTTTTGAAGTGGGGGTTGGTGATCTTGTCCGGGTTGGCGCTGATCTTGATCTTGGGGATGATGTTGCCCGCCTTGTCCTCCACGGCGGCCAGCTTGTACACCCCGCCGAACACCGGCTCGCTCTTGGAGGTGATGAGCCGCTCGCCCACGCCGAAGGAGTCGATCTTGGCCCCCTGGAGCAGCAGATCCCGGATGATATACTCGTCCAGGGAGTTGGAGGCCACGATCTTGCACTCGGTGAGCCCCGCCGCGTCCAGCATCCGCCGGGCCTTGCGGGACAGGTAGGTCAGGTCGCCGCTGTCCAGCCGGATGGCGCAGCTGGTGATGCCCTGGGGGAGCAGCACCTCCTGGAACGCCTTGATGGCGTTGGGCACGCCGGACTTGAGCACGTTGTAGGTGTCCACCAGCAGGGTGGCGGAGTGGGGGTAGAGCTGGCAGTAGGTCTTGAAGGCGGTATACTCGTCGGGGAACATCTGCACCCAGGAGTGGGCCATGGTGCCCCCGGCGGGGGAGCCGTAGATCTCGTCGGCCAGGGTGCAGGCGGTGCCGGCGCAGCCGGCGATGTAGGACGCCCGGGCCCCCAGGATGGCCGCGTCGGGGCCCTGGGCCCGGCGGGAGCCGAACTCGCTCACCGGCCGGCCGTCGGCGGCCCGGACGATGCGGTTGGTCTTGGTGGCGATGAGGGACTGGTGGTTCAGGGTGAGCAGCAGGAAGGTCTCGATAAACTGCGCCTCGATGGCCGGGGCCCGCACCGTCAGGATGGGCTCCTGGGGGAAGATGGGGGTGCCCTCCGGCACCGCCCACAGATCCCCGGTAAAGCGGAAATCGCGCAGATAGTCCAGAAATGCCTCGCAGAAGCAGCCCTTGCTGCGGAGAAACTGGATATCTTCCTCCGTAAAGTGCAGGTTTTCCACATAGTCGATGACCTGCTCCAGCCCCGCGGCGATGGCAAAGCCGCCCCCGTCGGGCACATTGCGGAAGAAAATGTCGAAGTAGCAGATCTGCTCGGCATACCCCTCCGTCTGGAAATACCCATTGCCCATGGTGAGTTCGTAAAAATCGCACAGCAGGGTGTAGTTCATGTGTTCCTTCATGGCTATTCAACCTCCAGCTTCGCCCGGCGCACCACTGGGCCGGGGCGGGGCGCCGCGAGAAGCGGCGCAGGCGGCGGGATCCACTTCCGGCGCCTGTAAAATCAAAGGGGGGAACGGCGCACGCCGTGCGGCCGTTATCGGTTCGACACCGTGATCTGCAGGGCCTGCATGACGTCCAGACCCTTGGCGTGGAGGGCGGGGTCGGGGCCGGCGGTGCAGGAAGCGTCCACCACGATCTCCGCCTCGGGCAGGGCGGCCTTGGCCATCACCGCGTTGGACAGCACGCACATATAGGAGACCAGCCCCACCAGTTCGATCCGGTCATAGCCCCGCTCCTTCAGCCAGTTTCCCAGCCAGAGGGAGGGGAAGGTGGGCTTGCAGACCACCATGTCCCTGCTCTTGTCCAGGGCCTGCCCGGTTTTTCCGTAGAGCTGCCAGCCCTCGGTATTCATCAGGCAGTGGGCCACGGGCAGCTTCCGGCCCTCCTGAGTGTCCAGGTAGTTTTCCCGGTGGGTGTCCAGGGTGAAGGCCACGTCGTCCCCGGCGGCGCGGTATTGGGCGATCTTGGCCGCAATGGGACCGTCCAGAGTCTCCGCCCCGGGAAAGCCCAGGGCCCCGTCCACAAAATCCTTCTGGTAGTCCACCACCAGCAAAAGCCGCTTCACCGGCGCCGCCTCCTTATTGTCGGGATACCTGATCGTTTTGCCGGCCGACGGGATCACTCCTCCAGAGGGCCCATGGCCTGCCGCAGCTCCTCGGTGACAGCTCCCCGGAAGAGACACACGGCGTACCGATGCAGCTGCTCCAGCTTTTCCGGCACGGTGTCCGCCCCCAGCTGGCCGGCGGTGGAGAAGTCCCCGTCCAGGACGAATTTGACCTCCTTGTCGGCCTTGCCGCCGCCTACCAGGCCGGGGCCGGCCCGCAGCTTCATGCGGCAGCCGCCCACCAGGGGGGTCTCCACATCCAGGGTGCACTTGGTGATCTCGCTCTCCTCCACGTCGGGCTGGCTGAGGATGCCCAGGTACTGGTCCTGGATCAGGTCGTCCCACAGCCGGTCCTCCAGACCCAGGGCCCGGCGGGAGACGGCGTTGACGTACCGCAGGCCGATGCGCTCGAAGTAGCTGGGCTGGTAGATCTGGATGAACTGGGCCAGGTGCTTGTCCAGCCGGACGGCAAAGTCCTCCCACCGCTGGTAGGACAGGGTGGACAGGGCGATGAAGTTCTGGGTCAGGTTCAGCTTCCACCGCCCGTCCTCGGAGACGAAGTTATAGTTGGGGATGGGCTTCTGGGGCTCCAGGGCGGTGGCGTTGCCCCGCTTGACCACCCGGGGGGGCAGCTGCTCCTGCCGGACGGCGTAGCGGGGAAAGTCGCGGCGCACCTCCTCCTGAAAGGCGGCGGGCTCGTTGGCGCCGATGGAGAGGATGGTGGGGAAGCGAAGCTGGCAGATGACCTCCACCAGGGGAGAGCGGGCGTAGTGTTCCCGCTGATATGGTGCAAACAGCATGGCGGCTGCTCCTTCCTTTTCTGCATTGTGTTTATTTTATCCCCCCGAGCGGCATCTGTCAAACGGTTCAGCCTTGAAAAGCGAAAGCCGGGCCGATATAATGCAGATAACAGAGATCGGGAGGCATCAGATATGGAACTGGAACTGAGGCGCGGCGGCCTGGCCGCCCGGGTGGACACCCTGGGGGCGGAGCTGGTATCCTGCCGGAGAGAGGGCGGGCCGGAATACATCTGGACGGGGGACCCGGCCTATTGGGCCGGGCGCAACCCCCTGCTCTTCCCGGTGGTGGGCAACCTGCGGGACGGGAAGGTGCGCATCGGCGGGCGGGAATACGCCATGGCCCGCCACGGCTTTGCCCGCCGGCGGGAATTCGTCCTGGAGGGCCGGGGGGAGGACTGGGCCCGGCTGGTGCTGTCCGCCGACCCGGACACCCTGGCCATGTACCCTTTTCCCTTCCGCCTGACGGTGGAGCAGCGGCTGGAGGACGGCGGCTTTTCCACCGCCGTAACGGCGGCCAACACGGGGAGCGCCCCCATGCCCTTCTGCCTGGGGGCCCACACCGGCTTCCGCTGCCCGCTGGAGGCGGGGGAGCGCTTTGAGGACTACGAGCTGGTGTTTCCCCAAAAGGAGACCTGCCCCAGCCTGGCCCTGCGGGAGGGCCTGCTGGACCGGGACCGCGCGATCCCCTGCCTGGAGGACACGGACGTCCTGCCCCTGGACTACCGCTGGTTCGACGAGCTGGACACCCTGATCTTCGAGGGGCTGGCGTCAAAACGCGTCACCCTGCGCAGCAGGAGGAGCGGCCGGGGGGTGACGGTGCACTTCGACGGCTTTCCCATGCTGGCCTTCTGGACCGCGCCGGGGAAGCGGGCCCCCTACCTGTGCATCGAGCCCTGGCACGGCTGCGCCGCCGCCTGGCAGGAGGGGCCGGAGTTTACCGACAAGGCCCACTGCATCACCCTGGCCCCCGGGGAGCGCCGCACCCTGGCCTACCGGGTGGAGCTGCTGTAACGCCGCCCGCGCCGGTTGAAGAAAGCGCTTGACAGCAATCATAACCACCGGCCGTGCCGGTGGTTTGCACAGGCCCCCTTAGGGCCTTTTACCAGCAGAGCCTATAGGCTCACAACTGAATTTCTCTTGCATGGAGTGCCCTGCTGCTATTCAAATAGCGGTAGGGTTCTCCTATATTCCATTTCCAATATTTCTCTCCTTTCCTCTCCTTCGTTTTTTACTGTTTCCTCGCTTCGCTCGGATATTTTTTCTGGGCATAGCTAAAGCTTTTTCGAACCACCGGCATTGCCGGTGGTTTTCTTTTACAATAAAAGGGCCTGCTGCAAAACCCTTTTGCAGCAGGCCCTTGCTTTTGCAACAGGCTATGGGTCCTCCGGCAAATCCTTCAGCCGCTTGCGCACGTCCCGGCGGAGCAGGGTGTAGAGCACGGAGGCGATGGGCACGCTGAGCAGCACGCCCAGCAGGCCGCCCACGCCGCCGCCCACGGTGACGGCGGCCAGCACCCACAGCCCGGGCAGCCCGATGGTGGTGCCCACCACCTTGGGGTAGATGACGTTGCCCTCGAACTGCTGGAGGATGAGCAGGAAGATCAGGAAGATCAGCGCCTTGAGGGGGGAGACCACCAGCAGCAGCAGGGCGGAGATCACCGCCCCCACGTAGGCCCCGGCCACCGGCACCAGGGCGGAGGTGCCCACGATGACGCCGATGAGGGGGGCGTAGTCGGCCTGGATGAAGAGCATGCCGCAGGCGCACAGCCCGCCCAGGATACAGGCCTCGATGAGCTGCCCGGTAACGAAGCGGGTGAAGGTGTCCCCGGTGAGGCGCACCACATCGCCGATGGGGCCGGCGATCCGGGCGGGCACATAGGCCCGGAACACCCGGCGGCACTGGCCCAGGAGCTTCTCCTGTCCGGAGAGCATGTAGATGGAGAACACCACCGCCAGAAAGCCGGTGACCACGGCGCTCACCAGGCCGCTGGTGAACTGGAGCAGCTGGGGCCCCAGGTCGGACAAGAAGCTCAGGACATAGTCGAAGGCCTGGCTGAGCTTTTCGTCCAGGCCGGACAGGTCGATGTTCTCCGCCTCCATGTTCAGCTGGCCCATGATCTCGTTGTATCCGCTCTGCAGGTTGGACAGATAGCCGCTCAGGTTGCCCACAAAGGTCTGGATGCTCTGGACGAGCTTGGGCAGTACGAAGGCGAAGATGGCGGAGGCGACCACCAGCAGGGCCACATAGGAGGACACCACCGCCAGGGCCCGGCAGACCTTCCTGTTTTTCTCCCCCAGCCCCCGCAGGTACAGGCGGTTGAAAAAGTGACAGGGCCGGTTGAGCACGAAGGCGATGGCAAAGCCGATGAGCAGGGGCTTTATCAGCCCCAGCGCCCACATGACCGCCCCGCCGATCACATTCAGCCGAGCCAGCACCACCACCAGCACCACCGCGTAGGTGATGATGAGCAGAATGCTCTTGAACAGCTTTTTATCCATGGACCTTTCGGCCTCCCATTCCCAGTTCGCTGTGTTCAATATAACATTGTACCCAGAGACCGTCAACGGGAATAAGGGAATTTCAATTTCTTTTTCATGAAAAATTAAAAAGTTGGAAACACGGGCTTGACAAGGCGGAACAAATACCCTATAATCATATCAGATTGATAGGAATAATGGGATTTCAGAAAGGAGTAACTCCCATGACAAACAGGATCTACGCCGACCATGCGGCCACCGCCGCGTTGAGCCATACCGCCCTGCGGGCCATGGAGCCATACTTTACCCAGAAATACGGCAACCCCTCCAGCCTTTACGGCTTCGGCCAGCAGGCCAAGGCCGACCTGGAGAAGGCCCGGGCCGATCTGGCCGCCTGTCTCAACGCCCGGCCGGAGGAGATCTACTTCACCTCCGGCGGCACCGAGGCGGACAACTGGGCCCTGAAGGGCGCGGTGGAGCTCATGGCCCTGAAGGGGAAGAAGACCGGCCATATCATCACCTCCGCCATCGAGCACCACGCCGTGCTCCATACCGCCCAATACCTGGAGAAGCAGGGGTACTCCGTCACCTATCTGCCGGTGGACGGGCACGGCCGGGTGGACCCCGCCGCCGTGGAGGCGGCCATCCGCCCGGACACCCTCCTCATCTCCATCATGGCCGCCAACAACGAGATCGGCACGATCCAGCCCGTGGCGGAGATCGGGGCCGTCGCCCGGGCCCACAAGATTCTGTTCCACACCGACGCCGTCCAGGCCGTGGGCCATATCCCGGTGGATGTGCAGGCGTGGAACGCCGATCTGCTTTCCCTCTCCGGCCACAAGTTCGGCGGGCCCCGGGGCATGGGTGCCCTGTATGTGAAGAAGCCCCTGCGCCTGCCCCCCCTCATCCACGGCGGGGGCCAGGAGAAGGGCCGCCGCTCCGGCACCGAGAACGTGGCCGGGGCGGTGGGCATGGCCGCCGCCCTGAAGGAGGCGGTGGCGCGCCTGCCGGAGGAGTCCGCCCGGCTGTCCGCCCTGCGGGACAGGCTGATCGCCGGTCTGGCAACCCTGCCGTATACGCGCCTCACCGGCCATCCGACCCACCGGCTGCCGGGCATCGCCTCTTTCGTGTTTGAAGGGGTGGAGGGGGAGGCCCTGCTCCTCCACCTGGACGCCAAGGGTATCTGCGCCTCCTCGGGCTCGGCCTGCTCTTCCGCCTCCCTGGACCCCTCCCACGTGCTGCTGGCCATCGGCCTGCCCCACGCCATCGCCCACGGCTCCCTGCGCCTGTCCCTGGGGCCGGACAATACCGAGGCCGACGTGGACGCCATCCTGAAGGCCGTGCCTCAGGTGGTGGAGTACCTGCGGGCCATGTCCCCCGTGTGGGACGCCCAGGCCCAGAAGCCCACCTGGGAGCTGTAAACAGAAAGGAGAACCTGACATGCTGTATTCTGAAAAAGTGATGGACCACTTTGAGCACCCCCGCAACGTGGGGAGCATCCCCGACGCCGACGGGGTGGGCCAGGTGGGCAACCCCAAGTGCGGGGACATTATGAAGATGTACCTGAAGATCGACGGCAACAACGTCATCACCGACGTGAAGTTCCAGACCTTCGGCTGCGGCTCGGCCATCGCCACCTCCTCCATGGCCACCGAGATGATCAAGGGCAGGACGGTGGACGAGGCCATGGGCCTGACCAACGCCGCCGTGGCGGAGGCCCTGGACGGCCTGCCCGCCTACAAGATGCACTGCTCCGTGCTGGCGGAGGAGGCCATCAAGGCCGCCCTGGCCGACTGGTACGCCAAAAAGGGCGAGCCGGTACCCGAGTGCTGCAAGCTCCCCTGCGACGGCGACGAGCACGGCTGCTGCTCCTGCGGCTGAGGCCGAAGGGGCATGCGAAAAGACCTGTCGCCCCGTGAAAAACGGCCGCCCATTGGGCGGCCGTTTTTGTGCTCAAACCCTTCCCCCTGCGCGCAGGGCACGGGCGCTCCGCTTAACCCTTCAGGTTTTCCCGCGCCTCGGGACGGGTGGAAAAAATCGCGCCTACCGTCTGGCAGCGGTCCACCTCCGGGCAGTCCCCGCAGGTGGCGGCGCCCTTTTTCAGCGCGCACTGCCGGATGGGGCAGAGGCTGTCGCAGTACACGGTTTTGACGCCGTCGACCCGGCAGCCCCGGCAGTTGATGTGCTCGGGCAGAATGGGCGCGTGGTTTAGCTCCGCCCACAGACTGGCGGTGCGCTCGCGCAGCGCCTGATCGTCATGAACGGTTGCCAGATAGGCGGCGCAGGCTTCGCAGTCCAGCCCGCAATATGCAATCATGTCCTTCATAATCGCGTCCTTCCCAGGATTTGGCCGGCTGACCGGCCCCGTCAGGAAAAGTATAACATGGGGCCGCGGGAAAATCCACACAGAGCCGGAAGTTTCGTCGCCCCTTTTGCGTCCGGCGCTTGACGGCGGGGCGGGTATGGGGTATATTCTTTTTTTGTATTTATGAAAAAAGGAGGGAGCGCGGTGGAACGGGACCTGACTCAGGGGAGCGTGTTTCGGAATATCCTGTCCTTCTCCCTGCCCTACCTGCTGAGCTACTTCCTGCAGACCCTCTACGGCATGGCGGACCTGTTCATCATCGGCCAGTTCGAGGGGGTGGCCAGCACCACGGCGGTGTCGGTGGGCTCCCAGGTGATGCACATGCTGACGGTGATGATCGTGGGCCTGGCCATGGGCTCCACCGTCTCCATCGCCCGGGCGGTGGGGGGGAAGGACCGGGCGGCGGCCTCCGCCGCCGTAGGCAATACCGTCACCCTCTTCATGGTGATCTCCCTGGCCCTGATGGGGGTGCTGCTGCTCTGCACGGGGCCCATCACGGCGGTGCTGTCGGTGCCGGAGGAGGCGGTGGCCGGCACCAGGGAGTACCTGACCATCTGCTTCATCGGCATCCCCTTTATCACCGCCTACAACATCGTCAGCTCCATCTTCCGGGGCATGGGGGATTCCCGCAGCCCCATGTACTTTATTGCCGTGGCATGCATAGCCAACATCGCCCTGGACTACCTGTTCATGGGGGCCCTCCATATGGGCCCCGCCGGAGCGGCCCTGGGCACCACCCTGTCCCAGGCCTTCAGCGTGGCCATCGCCCTGGCGGTGATATGGCGGCGGGACAGCGGCATCCGCCTGCGCCGGGGCGATCTGCGGCCCCAAAAGCCGGTGATGGGGCGGCTGCTGTCCATCGGGGTGCCGGTGGCCCTCCAGGACGGGTTCATCCAGGTGTCCTTCCTGCTCATCACCGTGATTGCCAACCGCCGGGGCCTCAGCGAGGCGGCGGCGGTTGGCATTGTGGAAAAGATCATCAGCTTCCTGTTCCTGGTCCCCTCCTCCATGCTGTCCACCGTGTCCGCCCTGGGGGCCCAGAACCTGGGGGCCGGCAAGCCCCAGCGGGCCCGGCGCACCCTGGGATACGCCGTGGCCCTGGCCGCCGGCTTCGGGCTGATCGTGGCCCTGGTCATGCAGGGGGCGGCGGAGCCGGTGGTGGCCCTGTTCACCGACGTCGGCCGGGCCGACGGGGCCCGGGTGGTGGAGCTGGGCGGGCAGTACCTGCGGGGCTACGTGTGGGACTGCGTGTTCGCCGGCATCCACTTCTGCTTCAGCGGGTACTTCTGCGCCTGCGGCAGGTCGGGGCTGTCCTTCCTGCACAACATTGCCGCCATTTTGCTGGTGCGGGTGCCGGGGGCCATGCTCACCTCCGCCTGGTTCCCGGACACCCTGTTCCCCATGGGCCTGGCCACGTCGGCGGGGTCCCTGCTGTCGGTGCTCATCTGCCTGGCGGCCTACGGGGTGCTCCGGAGACGGGAGAATGTGGAATTAGGAGTTAGGAATTAGGAATTTTGTAGGGTGGGGGCAAGCCCCCACCCTGCGAAAATGCGCCATTCCTTGTAGGGGCGGCCTTTATGGCCGCCCGCGGGCGGATAATATCCGCCCCTACCGGTGGACCGGCGCTCCGTAGGGGCCGATGCCCACATCGGCCCGCCCTCCGCCCCCGGTTTGCCTTGACAGCGGGCGGCGCATGTCATAAAATAGCGAAGAAATATGAAGATTCAGAGGAGTAGGGGCCAGTGATCGAGTTAAAACACATCTCAAAAGTGTTCCCCACCGGGGACGGCGAGCTCCACGCCCTGGAGGACGTGAACCTCACCATCAACGACGGGGACGTGTTCGGCATCGTGGGCATGTCCGGCGCGGGCAAGTCCACCCTGGTGCGGTGCATCAACCTGCTGGAGCGGCCCACCCGGGGGGAGGTCCTCATCGACGGGGAGGACCTGATGGCCATGTCCCCGGCCCAGCTGCGGCAGAAGCGCCGGTCCATCAGCATGATCTTCCAGCAGTTCAACCTGCTCATGCAGCGCACCTGCCTGAAAAACATCTGCTTCCCCATGGAGATCGCCGGGGTGCCCAAGGCGGAGGCCCACAAGCGGGCCCTGGAGTACCTGGAGATCGTGGGCCTGCCCGACAAGGCCAACGCCTACCCCGCCCAGCTCTCCGGCGGGCAGAAGCAGCGCGTCGCCATCGCCCGGGCCCTGGCCTCCGACCCCAAGGTGCTGCTGTGCGACGAGGCCACCTCCGCCCTGGACCCCAAGACCACCCGGGATATCCTGCGCCTGATCAAGGACATCAACAAGCGCCTGGGCATCACCGTGGTGGTCATCACCCACGAGATGGGCGTGGTGGAGGAGATCTGCACCCATGTGGCGGTGCTGGAGCACGGGGTGCTGCAGGAGACGGGGACGGTGGAGGAGATCTTCTCCAGCCCCAGGACCGAGGCGGGCCGCCGCCTGGTCTACCCCGACGGGGTGGTCATCGACCAGCTGCCCGCGGCCAACGTGATCCGCATCGCCTTCAACGGCGGGTCGTCCTACGAGCCCCTCATCGCCTCCCTGGCCATCGACTGCGGGGTGAAGGCCAACATCCTGGGGGCGGACACCCGGAATGTGAACGGCAAGGCCTTCGGCACCATGCTGCTGGGCCTGCCCAATGATAAGGCCCAGATCGACAAGGCCATGAACTACATCAAAAGCCAGCCCAACGTGACGGTGGAGGAGGTGCGCGACTACCATGGATGAATTTTTCGGAACATTATTCGGCAATATCCCCGTGAGCCAGCAGCTGGGCTATCTTCAGGCGGCCCTGCTGGAGAATATCTGGGAGACGGTCTACTCCACGGTGATCGCCACCTTCTTCGCCTATGTGATCGGGCTGCCCCTGGGCATCATCCTGGTCACCGGGGAGAAAAACGGTGTCCGCCCCCTGCCCCGTCCCGTGATGGGTGTGCTGAACTTTGTCATCAACATCCTGCGATCCATCCCCTTCCTGATCCTGATGATCGTGGTGATGCCCCTGTCCCGGGTGATCCTGGGCACCTCCATCGGCACCGTGGCCTCTATCATCCCCCTGGTGGTGGCGGCGTTCCCCTTTGTGGCCCGGCTGGTGGAGTCCTCCCTGCGGGAGGTGGACCACGGCGTGCTGGAGGCCGCCCAGG
>CALXEB010000037.1 GCA_944387215.1 uncultured Flavonifractor sp.
GCCAGCTGGGGCAGATGGGTAACACAGAGCACCTGCTTGGCCCGGGCCACCTGGGCCATCTTCTCGGCCACCTTCTGGGCCGCCCGGCCGGAGACCCCGGTGTCCACCTCGTCGAACACCATGGTGCCCACCTGGTCATTCTCCGCCAGTACGTTTTTCAGGGCCAGCATGATCCGGGCCAGCTCGCCGCCGGAGGCGATCTTCTGGATGGGCTTGAGATCCTCCCCCACGTTGGCGGACATGAGGAACTGCACCTGGTCCATGCCGGTCTCGTCCATGGCCCACTCCCCCGGCTTGGGGGCAAACTCCACCCGGAAGCGCACCTTAGGCATGTCCAGCTGGGCCAGCTCCTCCTGGATCCGGGCCTCCAAAGCGGCGGCGGCCTCCTGCCGGGCGGCCCGGAGGGCCTCGCCGCGCCGGCGGGCCTCCTCCAGGGCGGCGGCCAACTCGCGCTCCAGCCGGGCCGCCTTATCGCCGGCAAACTGGATATCGTCCAGTTCCTTCCGGCAGCGCTCCAGGTAGTCCAGCATCTCCTCCACCGATCCGCCGTACTTCTTTTTCAACCGGTGGAGGGCGTCCAGCCGGCTCTCCACTTGATCCAGCTCCCCGGGCCGGAAGTCGAAGCTCTCCCGCAGGTCCCGCAGCTCCTCCGCCAGGTCCTCCGCCCCGCAGCGCAGCTCGGTGAGCCGCTCCAGCAGGGTCTGGGCCCCGTCGCTGAGGCGGGCGGCGGGGCGGAGGACGTCCTCCCCCTCCGCCAGCAGGGCGGCGGCGCCGGAGCGCTCCTCATCGCCGGACAGGGCCAGGCAGGCCCCCTCCACCGCGTCCATCAGCTTGCCGGCGCTGCGCAGCAGATCCCGCCGCTGGAGGAGGGCCTCCTCCTCCCCGGCCTGGAGCTCCGCCCGCTCCAGCTCCCCGATCTGGAACTGGAGGGTGTCGATCCGCCGGGCCTTTTCCGCCTCGTCCATTTGGAGGGCCCCCAGCTCGTGCCGGAGGGCGGACAGGGACCCGTAGGCGGCCCGGAAGGCCTCCAGCTGCGTCCCCGTGCCGCCGAAGCCGTCCAGGTAGTCCAAGTGGCAGCGCTCGTCCAGCAGCTGCTGGCCGTCGTGCTGGCCGTGGATGTTCAGCAGCTGCCGGCCCAGCTGCCGCAGCTGGGAGACGGTGATGAGCCGGCCGTTGAGCCGGCAGACGTTCTTCCCGTCGGGCTGGATCTCCCGCTGGAGGAGCAGCTCCCCGTTCTCGTCGGGGCCCATGCCGTTCTCCGAAAACCAGTCCAGCTCCGGCAGGCCGGTGAACACCGCGCTGACCTGGGCCGATCTGGCTCCGGTGCGGATGAGCTCCCGGCTGGTGCGCTCCCCGGTGATGGCCCCGATGGCGTCCACTACGATGGACTTGCCCGCGCCGGTCTCGCCGGTGAGGGCGTTGAAGCCCCTGTCAAACCGAATGTCCGCCGCCTGGATGACCGCGATATTCTCAATGTGCAGCAGGGAGAGCATCAAATTCACCGCCTTGCACAATTCCGCCGCGTCTCTGCGGGCGGCGCTGCGTCCGGGGGACAAAGCCGCCCGGAATCACTTCAGCATCAGGTGTATCTCGTTGCAGAATTCCGCCGCGTCCTCGTTGGTGCGCATGATGAGCACGGCGGTATCGTCCCCGGCCAGGGAGCCCACCAGGTTGGCGATCTCCATGCCGTCAATGGCGGCGCAGGCCGCGGAGGCCAACCCCGGCATGGTCTTGAGCACCACAATGTTCTGGGCCACGTCAAAGGAGGTGACCCCCTCCTTGAAAATGGTGCGCAGGCGTCCGGCGAAATTGAGGGACGCCTTCCGCTCCGAAACCGCGTAGCGGTAAGTCCCATAGCCGGTGAGCTCTTTCACCAGATGCAGTTCCTTGATGTCCCGGGAAATGGTGGCCTGAGTAGACTGGACCCCCCGGGCCTTCAGCTCGGTGAGGAGCTGATCCTGGGTGTCGATGTCCTGTTCCTCGATGATGCGCAGGATCTCCTGCTGACGCTTTGCTTTCATTTCAAACACCGCCCAATTTATGATTGAGGATCTCATAGAAGCTGCGCCCCGTCACCCGCACCAGCCGGGTCTTGGACTGGGATTCCCGCAGCTCCACCGTATCGCTGCTGTTCAGCCGGAGGGCCTTACCGCCGTCTACTGAAAGGTAGGCGGTCTTGCGGGCCATTTTCCCCAGCTTTACCGAGACCGTCCGGCCGCGGCTGAGCACAAAGGACCGGGCGGACAGCGCATGGGGACAGATGGGAGTGACGATGATGTTCTCCGCCGTAGGCTCCACGATGGGCCCTCCGGCAGACATGGCGTAGGCCGTGGAGCCAGTGGGCGTGCTCACCACCACGCCGTCGGCGGAAAAGCTGGAGATGAGCACCTTGTCCCCGTAGACCTCCAGATCCACCACCCGGGCCACGGCGCCCTTGGTCACCGCCGCGTCGTTCAGGGCCAGGTCGCTGTAAATGACCTTTCCCTCCCGGCGCACCGCCACATCCAGCATCATACGGGCCTCGACCGTGTACTTTCCGGCCGCCAGCCGGGACAGCATGGACAGTTCACTCTGCTCCAGCTCGGCCATAAAGCCCACGCTGCCCAGATTGACCCCCAGCACCGGCACATGGTGGACGTTGGCGTCCTTGGCCGCGTGGAGGATGGTGCCGTCCCCGCCAAAGCAGATGAGCATGTCGGCGGTCTTGAGCTCCTCGGCGGCGTCCTTGAAGCGGATATGACGGGGCACCTCCACCCCGCCTCCGCCCAGGGCAAAGGGCAGGCACATCACCGTCTCGACCCCGGAGCTGCGAAGGACCCGCTCTGCGGCCTGCGCCGCCTTCAGGCCCTTATCCCTGTATGGGTTCGGACTCAATACGACCTTCATGCGCCGCCCCCCTCCAGCGCCCGGTGGGACTGCTCCACCAACTGGGCCGGATCGCCGGACCAGGCCGGCCCCTCCCCCAGTCCCAGGTGGGCAAGGTATTCGATGTTCCCCTCCGGGCCTTTTATTGGCGAAAAGGTCATTCCCTTTACAGTAAATCCAGCCTCCCGGGCGTTGTCCAGAAAGCGCTCCACCACCTCCAGGTGGATCTTGGGTTCCCGGACGACCCCTTTCTTGCCCACCTTTTCCCGGCCGGCCTCGAACTGGGGCTTCACCAGGCACACCGCCTGCCCCTCCGGCTTCAGCAGACCGGCCAGGGCGGGGAGGATGAGCCGCAGGGAGATAAAGGAGACGTCCACACTGGCAAAGTCCAGGGGGTCGGGCACCTGCTCCCGGGTCAGATAGCGGGCGTTGGTCCGCTCCAGGCAGACTACCCGGGGATCCTGACGCAGGCTCCAGGCCAGCTGGCCATAGCCCACATCCACGGCGTATACCTTGCGGGCTCCGTTTTGGAGCATACAGTCGGTAAAGCCGCCGGTGGAGGCCCCGATGTCGGCGCACACCGCGCCGGACAGGCCCAGGCCGGAGAAGGTCTCCATGGCCTTCTCCAGCTTCAGCCCGCCCCGGCTGACGTAGCGCAGGCCCTGGCCCCGCACTTCCACAGGGGCGTCTGCCTCCACCTGGGCGCCGGCCTTGTCCACCTTTTGCTCCCGCACATAGACCTGGCCGCTCATAATGATGGCCTGGGCCCTTTGGCGGCTCTCAGCCAGTCCCCGCTCCACCAGAAGCAGATCCAGCCGCATTTTATCCGCCATGGCCGCACACCTCCCGCGCTTTCTGATGTAAATGGGCCCCGTCCAGCCCGCACAGCGCCCGGAGCTGGCCGACCGCGCCATGGGGCACGATCCCCTCGCCCAGATCGGCCAGCGCCAGCCCCTGCAGGGCGGCTCCCTGCTCCAGCAGGGCGGCGGCCACCCGCTGGCCCACAGAGCCCGCCCGGGCCGCCTCCTCAGCGCAGAGCAGGCGGCCGGTCTTTTTCACCGAGGCCAAAACAGGCCCCATATCTATAGGTGTAATGGTATTGAGCTTTACGATCTCCGCATCGATACCGTCGGCCTCCAGCCGGGCGGCGCAGTCCAGGAGCTGGTCGATCATGCCGCCATAGCCCAGCAGCGTGATGTCCCGCCCCGGCCGGAGCACACAGCTCGCCGTCGGCCCGGTGTCCCCCCGAAAGCTCCCCTCCCCCCCTTTGGGGTAGCGGATGGCCACCGGCCCGGTGAGCTCCAGCACCGCGCGGCGCAGCATGGAGCGCAGTTCCTGAAAGCTGGAAGGGCACAGAACGGTCATGCCGGGTACCGTATCCAGAAAGGCCGCGTCAAACACGCCCTGATGGGTCTCGCCGTCCTCCCCCGCCAGGCCGGCCCGGTCCACCGCCAGCACCACATGCAGCCCCTGGAGCGCCACGTCGTGGATCAGCGCGTCATAAGCCCGCTGGAGGAATGTGGAGTACACCGCGAACACCGGCTTCATGCCCTGCTTGGCCATGCCGGCCGCCATGGCGGCGGCGTGGCCTTCCGCGATGCCTACGTCAAAAAACCGCTCCGGGAAGCGGCGGGCGAATCCGTCCAGCTTGGTGCCCCCCTGCATGGCCGCCGTCACGGCGCACACAGCCGGGTCCTCCTCCGCCAGGCGGCAGAGGGTCTCTCCGAATACCTGGGAGAAGTCCTCCCCTGCCGGCTGGACCAGTTCCCCGGTCTCCACACAGAAGCGGCCCACCCCATGAAACTTGTCCGGGTTGCGCTCCGCCGGTGGATAGCCTTTTCCCTTTACAGTTCTGACATGGAGCAGCACAGGGCCCTGCAGGTCCTTGGCATAGCTCAGCAGCCGGGTGAGCCCTTTGACGTCGTGACCGTCCACCGGCCCCAGATAGGTAAAGCCCATATCCTCGAACATACTGCAGGGCAGCAGGCTCTCTTTCACGGCGGTCTTGATCTTGTGGGTAACGTTATAGATATGCCCCCCCAGAGGGAGGATGCTCATTGCCTTGCGGTAGCCCTTTTTGAAATTCAGATACTGGGGCTTGAGCCGCTGCCGGGCCAGGTGCTCCGCCACGCCCCCCACGTTTTTGGTGATGGACATGCCGTTGTCATTGAGAATGACGATGAGCGGTTCTCCGCTGCCCCCGGCGTCGGACAGTCCCTCATAGGCCATGCCGCCGGTGAGGGCCCCGTCGCCGATCAGGGCCAGTACATGGTAATCCTCTTTCTGTAAAGTCCTTGCCCTTGCCATTCCGATGGCCACAGACACAGAGTTGGACGCGTGGCCGGCCACAAAGGCGTCGTGAACGCTCTCCGACGGCTTGGGGAAGCCGGACAGCCCGCCCAGGGCACGCAGAGTATCCATGGCCCCGGCCCGGCCGGTCAGAAGCTTGTGGGCGTAGCACTGATGGCCCACGTCAAAGACCAATCGGTCCCGCTCCGTGCGGAATACCCGGTGGATGGCCACGATGAGCTCCACCGCTCCCAGGCTGGAGGCCAGGTGGCCGCCGGTACGGGAGACCGCATCTATGATCCGGGCCCGCAGCAACTCGCACAGGGCGACGGCCTCGCTGTCGCTCAAGCCGCTCAGATCCCGGGGAATTTGGTTGATATCGAGAATGGGTAACACCTCCCGGCCCCCTTTGGGCCCAGAACCTGCCTCAGGCGCACAGATACGCGCCCGCCAGGCCCACCGCAATGCCCAGCAGGCCCCCCATGAACACCTGGAAGGGCGTGTGGCCCAGGAATTCCTTGAGCTCCTTTCCAAAGAGCGCGGGCTTCATCTCCGTCCAGTGGTCCATGATATAGTTCAGGATCTTGGCCTGCTCCCCCGCCGCCCGGCGGACATTGGACGCGTCGTACATGACCACGATGGCCAGCACGGCGGCCACGGTAAAGGCCGGCGAGGCCCAGCCGTACATATAGCCCATGGCGGCGGCGCAGGCGCACACAAAGGCGGAGTGGGAACTGGGCATCCCTCCGCTGGACAGGATATGACGCCAGTCCAGCTTGCGTTTGGTGATCAGGGTGATGATAAATTTGATGATCTGGGCCATAGCCCAGGCCAGAATGGACAGGTTCAGGACCAGATTGCCGGTCAGGAAATCCACTGCATTTTTCATCGGCGGCCCCTCACTTCTCCCGGGCGGCCAGGGTCCCGGCCAGCCAGGCCAGCCCCTCGCCCTCCGCGCCGAAGCACGCCAGCGCCTCTACCGCCTCTGCCGTCAGGCGGTCCACTAACTCCCGGCAGGCCTCCAGCCCCTTCAGGGTGACGAAGGTGGTCTTTTCCCGCTTGGCGTCGGAACCCACCGGCTTTCCCAGGGTGGTCTCGTCCCCCACCACATCCAGGATATCATCCTGGATCTGGAAGGCCAGCCCCAGGCACTGGGCGTAGCGCACGGCTCCCCGCCGCTGCTCTTCCGAAGCGCCGGCCAGAACGCAGCCCATCTCCGCCGCGGCAGCGATGAGTTCCCCTGTTTTGAGCCGCTGGAGCTCCTCCACCTCGCTCAGGCCCAGGGCATGGCCCTCGCCGGACATGTCCAGCACCTGTCCGCCCACCATGCCCCGGCCTCCGGCGGCCCGGGCCAGGATGCCCGCCGCCTCCAGCGCGCGCTCCGCCGGGATCGCGGCCGGGGGAGCCAGCATGAACTCGAACGCCGCGGTGAGCAGGGCGTCCCCCGCCAGGACCGCCGTGGCCTCGCCGTACACCTTGTGGTTGGTGGGCCGGCCCCGGCGCAGGTCGTCGTCATCCATGCAGGGCAGATCGTCGTGGATGAGAGAATAGGTATGGATCATCTCCACCGCACCGGCAAACGGCAGGGCGCTTTCCACATCGCCGCCGCACATGCGGCAGCACTCCAGCAGCAGCACCGGCCGGATACGCTTGCCCCCGGCCATCAGGCTGTAGGACATGGCGTCATACAGATCCCCCCGGGGCTCCCGCTCCCGGAAACAGTCCCGCAGCCAGCCCTCGACCAGGGCCCGGTGCTCCTCCAGCCTCTGTCTGTCTCCGCTCACGCCTGTCCCTCCTCCGTAAACGGCACCTCCCGCGGCTTCCCGCCGGGACCCGCCAGGAGCTTACTCACCTTCTGCTCGGCCTTGTCCAGCTGCGCCGAGCACTTCTTCACCAGGCGGCTGCCCTCCTCAAAGAGGCCCAGCGCCTCCTCCAGGGGCACGTCGCCCTGCTCCAGCCGGCGGACGATCTCTTCCAGCCGGGCCATGGCCTGTTCAAAGCTCATTTTACTTTCCGCCATTGCGCAAAACGTCCTTCCTGTATTCCGTCCGCTCCACCCGGCAGCCGATCTCGCCGTCGGCCACACGGATACTCATCTGATCTCCCTCCGCAACGTCCGCCGCAGAGCGTACCAGTGCGCCCCCGCTGCGCCGGGCAATGGCATATCCCCGGCCCAGCACCTTCAGCGGGCTCATGGCGTCCAGCCCGGCGGCCAGGCGGGCAAAGCGCTCCCGCTCCCGCCCGGCGGCAGCGGACAGTCCGGCGGCCAGCTTCTGCCGCTGAAAGTCCAGCAGCAGCCGCCGGTCGTTGAGGCTGCCCGCCGGATCCCGCAGGGCCCGGCAGTCCTGCGCCCGTTCCAGCGCCTTTCTGGCCCGCTCCAGCCGGCGGCCCATCCCCTGGGTCAGCCTGGCCTGGGTCTGGGCCAGGGCCGCCAGGAGCTCATGCCGGTCCGGCACCGCCAGTTCGGCGGCATTGGAGGGCGTGGCTGCCCGCAGGTCGGCGACAAAATCGGAAATGGTCACGTCCGGCTCATGCCCTACAGCGGAGATGACCGGGATGCGGGAGGCGAAAATGGCCCGGGCCACTGCCTCCTCGTTGAAGGCCCACAGGTCCTCCATGGAGCCGCCGCCCCGGCCGGTAATGATAAGGTCTGCCGCCCCGGTCTGGTTCACCCAGGAGATGGCGGCGGAGATCTCCCCTGCCGCTTCGGCCCCCTGCACCCGCACCGGCACCACCAGCACCTGCGCCAGCGGCCACCGGGCCCGCAGGATGCGGAGCATGTCCCGCACGGCGGCGCCGGCGGGGGAGGTCACCAGAGCGATGCGCCCCGGATAGCGCGGGATGGGCTTTTTGCGGGCCTGATCAAACAGGCCCTCCCGCCACAGCTTCTCCTTGAGCTGCTCGAAGGCCACATGCAGGTCCCCCACCCCGTCGGGGGTGAGGGAGGCGCAGTAGAGCTGATATTGCCCGTCCCGGGGGAACACGGTGACCCTGCCCGCCGCAATGACCTTCATGCCGTTTTCCGGCCGAAAGCGAAGGCCCGCGGCCTCCCGCCGGAACATGACACATCGGATGGCCCCCGCCTCGTCTTTCAGAGAAAAGTAGTGGTGCCCTGAGGGGTAGACCTTGTAGTTGGAGAGCTCCCCCCTGACACAGAGGCCGGCCAGCGCCCGGTCCCGGTCCAGCAGGGTCTTGATATACTGATTGACCTGAGTGACTGTGTACACCGGCGTCTGGGTCATGCGTCAGCCTCTCTTTCCCATCGGCGCAGGGCCAGGATGGCCGTTCCCATGGCATTGTCCGTGGAATAGGCCGGCCGGGCGAACACCGCCCCGCAGGCCGGCTCCAGCACCGCCCGCAGGCGCCGGCTGGAGGCCACGCCGCCGGAGCACAGCACCGGCAGGCCCGGATGGCGCTCCAAGGCCGCCAGCGTGGCCCGCCGCACCACGTCAGCCACCGTCTCCAGTACGAACCGGGCGATCTCCCCCCGGGACGCGCCCTGCTCTGCCCGGGCCTTCACCTGATTCTCCATCCCGGAGAGGGAGAACGTAAGGCCGTTTAGCTTTACATTAAAGCCGCGCACTGGTCCCTGCGCCTCCGACAGCTCGTCCAGGGCCTTTCCCGCCGGAAAATCCAGTCCCAGCAGCACGCCTGTCCGATCGATGAGCTGGCCGGCAGAGATATCGCTGGAGCCGCCGATGGCCTCGGCACGCACCGCCGCCCCGTCCGGCTCCACATACAGCAGCTCCGTGGTGCCGCCGGACAGGTGCCAGGCCAGCAGGGGCCGGTCCAGCAGGTCGGTCCGGCCAGCGGACCAGGCCGCCGCCGCCAGATGGCCCTGCTGGTGGGAAAAGGGATAACAGGGCAGATCCAGGGCCAGGGCGACGGACCTGGCCGCGCTTTCCCCGGCCAGGAAGCAGGGCATGTAGGATCCCTCCACCGCCCTGGGGCGGGTGGACACGCCCACCGCCGCAAGTCTCTCCAGCCAGCCCGCCTGCCGCAGCTCGGCCAGGCGGCCAGGCAGGGCCTTCACATGCTGAAAGAGGGCGTCGCTCTGCCGCAGGCCCAGCTCCCCCGGCCGAACGGAGAGCAGCTTCCCCGCGTTGAAGCCCTCCGCCCCGTCAAAGACGGCGGCGGAGGTGGTGTAATTGCTGGTGTCGATGCCGAGGGCGCGCATACTCATTCCTCCGCCGACGCCTGGGCCTTCCCCAGGCCCACCGGGTCTGGCAGGTCCTCCCCGCGCACGAAGGAGCCCAGGATCCCGTTGACGAAGGAGACCACCTCCGGCTCCTCATAGTGCTTCATGAGCTCCACCGCCTCGTTGATGGCGGCGGCGTTGGGGATGTCCTGCATATACAGCACTTCATACATGCACACCCGCAGGATGGCCACGGCCACCCGGTTGAGCCGGTCAAACTTCCAGCCGATGGCGTACTTGGAAATATAGCCGTCCAGCTCAGGGGCGTGGTCGTACACGCCCTTCACCAGCTTGGTGATATACTCCCTCTGCGCGGCGTTCGGAAACTCGGCATAGAGAGGCTCCTCCTCGCCAATGGCCTCGAAGGTCTTGCGGTTGAGCGCCTGGCCGAGCAATTCCTCGGCGGTCTGATCCGTAAAGCCCAGCTCGAATACAAAGTGGACCGCGATCTCGCGGGCTGCTGTTCTGGTCATCGTCTTTCCTCCATGGCGGGCCTGGCCCGCGGGATTTCTGTATTTGTATTTCCAATTATGCGGTCATTATTATACAACACAACTGCATAAAAGAAAAGGCATATTCCAAAAAAGAAGGCTGACCCGCCGCAAAATCGCCGTTTCGCAGGGCCCGCGCACGGGGAAGACGCCGTTCCAGGCCCCCTACCCGGGCCGCGCGGAGGCACGGCAGCATGAAAAATGGCCGCCGCCGGCGGCCATTTTCCAGATGCATGAGCTTTGCGTCAGCTCTTTTACTTTTCGCCCGTCCGCTCAAAGCAGACGCCCGCCACGTGGACGTTGACGCTCTCCACCGTCAGGCCGCTGGTGTTCTCCACGGCGGTGAACACCGCGGACTGCACCTTCTTGGCCACGTCCAGGATGGTATAGCCATACTTGATAAGGATGGACAGGTCCACCCGGATGCTCTCCTCCTCCACGGTGATGCGGATGCCCTTGGAGAGGTTCTTCTTGCCGCCCAGCAGCTCGGCAATATCGCTGCCAAGGTTGGCGGCCAGACCGCCGACCCCTTCCACCTCTGTGGCCGCGGCGGCGGCGATCACCGACAGGACTTCCTCAGATATGTTGATATTTCCCAATTCGTCAGGGCGGGAGATATATTCCCTGCTCTCTGCCATGCCCGACTCCCTCCTTTTGTGTGCGATAACGGCGGCCCGTACACGGGCCTGATGCCGCTATTATATCACAAAAAAGAGAAATTACAACCTTCAACTGCCTATCCGCCCCGGGCTAATTTTCCGCCTGGATGATCTTCACCTGGTCGGCCGTGCAGCCGGTCTCTCCGGTGACGATCTCAGTGATGCGGGCCACATCGGCGTCGGTGAGCTCCGCCCCGCCGGCGGACACCACCACGCTGACGCTGTCGTCGCTGATAAAGGCGATGCAGTCGGCATAGCCTTTGGCGGTGACCAGGTTTTCGATCTGGGCCTCGGATACCGTGTCGTCGGCCAGAGTCTGGATGGCCATGGCGGTCTCCGCCTTGATGGTCTCGTCGGCCGTCTCATCCGCCGCCGCGTCCTGAAGGATGGACAGGGCGCTGTCCCGGGCCTGCTGGCGGTTGAGCCGGGCGGAGGCAAAATAGCCCGAAGATGCGTCCTCCGCCGAGGCGGGAGTGGCCGAGGGGGCCGGCGACGCGGTGGACGCCAGCAGGGGGTCGCCGGTCTGGCCGCTGACCAGTTCCGCCTGGCCCAGGGTCTTTCCCGTGTCCTCCGACTCCTGGTAGTTCCAGTTGAGATAGACCGCCGCCCCCACAAAGAGCACCACGGCCACGATCACTGCGTTGCGCTTCCATACTTTCATACCTGACTGCCTCACTTTCCCTTACATACTGAGATCTGGTCCGCGCCCAGCCCCGTCAGGGCGGATACCGCCTCCACCAGACGGAGCCGGACCTGGGGGTCGTCTCCCCCTGAGCATACCACAAGCGCCCCCTGATATTGGGGCGAAAGCTGCTGGATCACCACCGCCTCTTCCTCCCCTCCCCCGTGGGACACCACCACGGAGGAGAGGACGGACTGGGTGCCCCGGTCGTCCACAGTGGTGTCCACATCCTGGGCCAGCACCTGCTGGGGTCCGCTTTTCAGCGTGAGCACCACCTCCACCTCCCCCGCCCCGCTGATCTGGGACAGGGCCTGCTCCAGCCGGTCCTCCAGTTCCATCTCCCGGGACCAGGCCGTTTCGGCCCCGGCCGGCTCCGAGGGCTCCGCCCCGCCGCCCCACAGCGGGGGCAGCAGCAGCAGGGCAGCCCCCGCCGCCGCGACGATCAGGGCGTATTTATACCGTCCCAACACGGAGAACACCTGTTTTTTCCACGATCCTGCCCCTGTTTTGCTCATGGCTCCTCCTGAATCTGATAACTCTGCTCCTCTGCCGGCACAGCCAGCTCCGCTTCGATCAGGGCGGTCAGCTCCGCCTGCTGCTCCTCGGTGAGCGGGCCGGACACCGTCACGCGCCTGGGCACCGGCCAGCCGCCGGACTCTTCCGCGTCCACTTCCACGGAACACTCGGTGCCCAGGGTCTCCGCCTTGTCCTGAATATATGCGGCGCACTGCTCCTCTATGATGCTTTTCATCGCCTCCCGGCTCTCCCCGGCCAGCTCCTGGCGATAGCCGTCCAGCTCCAGCCGGTACTGGCTCAGCGCCCTGGACAGGGTCTCCCCCCGCAGGGGGAGCAGCGGGGAAAGCATGGCCAGCAGCAGCACAAGGCCCGTCGTGAACCGCCCCACCCGGCGCACCGGCCCGGGCGGCGTCAGCCGCTCCGCCAGGGCGGCCACCAACGCCGCGCAGGTGATGCCCGTCAGCCACTGGCCGATCTCCTCCAGCATGATCCTCACCCCCCTGCCGCTGCCGTTACGGCAGACACCATGGAAATGAGCAGCAGTAAAGCGCATGAGCCTGTCATCCCGAGCACCAGGCCGAACGCCCCGCCGATCTGGTCGATCAGCCCCGCCACCCGGCCGCCGGAGCCGGCGGCACTGAGCGCGGCGGTGAATTTATACACCAGGTAGTGGATCCCCAGCTGGAGGAAGGGGACCAGGCAGATCCCCAGCACCACCAGCATCCCGAACACGCCCACCACGTTTTTCAGAATACCCGCCCCGGCCAGCACGGTCTCGGCCGCGTCGGACAGGATCCCGCCCACCACGGGCACCACGCTGGACATGGCGAACTTGGCCGCCTTTACCGCCGCCGCGTCCGCCGTTCCCGCCACCGCGCCGCTCACCGTCAGATATCCCACAAAAAGCAGCAGGATGGCGCACAGCGCCGCCGTCACCGCCCACTTGATGGCGGAAGCCACCCGCTTGAGCCCCTCGTTCCCCAGGGCCGCGTAGCCCACGCAGGCCGCCATGTACAGGTAGAGCAGCGGGAGCAGCAGGCTGGTGATGACGGTGATGAGCACGTCGGAGAAGAGCATGGTGGCCAGGTGCCGGGCGGCCGCCCCGCCCGGGGAGCCGGCCGCCGCCGCTGCCGCCGCCACCGCCGGCAGCAGCAGCTTGGAAAAGGCCTGCATATGCTCCAGGGCCTCCCGCCCCATGCCGATGAGGGAGTTTGCGTCGGTGATCGCGATGGCCGCCACCGCCATGGCCCCCACTACGGCGGCCAGGCCGCCGGTCTCCTCCCCGCCTGCCGCGTCCTGAAAGCTCTCGACCAGCCCGCACAGCATCACCACCGTCAGCAGCAGTACGGCGCTGCGCACTGCCTTGCGCACTACGCCGAACACCTGGCCGCTGCCCGTATCCAGGATGGACCGCAGCCCCGCGTCCAGATCCAGGCCCTCCTCCAGGTCCACCCCCGGCACCCACTGCTCCCCCGCCTCCTGGAGCCCGTCCAGGTCCAGGGCCTCCGACTGTACCGGCGGCATGGCGGCGGCCGCCGTGCCGGTCAGGGCCGCCAGGACCAGAAGCAGGGCCATCAGCCCTTTCCTCATATGTATTTCCCCTTCCTAACGCTCACAGCAGGCTCGTCACCGTATCCAGCACCGCCCGCAGAAGGGGCAGGGCGATCCACAGGGCCAGCACGGCCCCCGCCGTCTCCACGGCGGCGGCGATCCCGCTCTCCCCCGCGTCCCGGCACACCTCGGAGGAGATGCGGGTGAGGATGGCGATGCCCACGGTCTTGATCACCGGGTCCAGCACCGCCGGGGACAGGCCCGCCCGCTCCCCCAGCTCGTCCACCAGGGCCCGGACGGCTTCCGCCGCCCCAAGGACCTGGCCCAGGATGACGGCGCCCGCCGCCAGGCCCAAGACCAGCGCCGCCCCTCCGGCCTCCCGCTTCACCACCAGGGCGCACAGCGCCGCCGCCACCGCCAGGGCGGCGATCTCCCCCATGCTTCCCATCTCTCACAGGCCAAAAAGGTTTTTGACCAGGTCGAACAGGTCGCTGATCTCCTGCACCACCATCATGAGCACCACCACCAGCCCCGCCAGGGTGGTCATGGTGGCCTGCTCCTCCCGGCCGGACCGGGTGAGCACCTGGTTGAGTACGGAGATGAGGATGCCGATGGCCGCGATCCGAAAGATCAAATCCACATTCATAGTTCCGCTCCTTACCACAGGAGGATGGCCAGCATGGCCCCCGCCGTCAGGCCCAAGACCCGCTCCATCCGCCCCTTTTGTTCCAGCTCCCGCTCGGCCTGCCCGGCGGCGGCCCGCAGCTCCTCCGCCGCCCCGCACAGCGCAGCGCGCAGCCCCTCGGCGTCATACCGGCCCAGCACGTCTCCCAGCTCCTCCAGGACCCTGGCGCTCCGCGCGTCCAGGTCCAGTCCGGCCTCCTCCAGGGCCCTGCGCCACACCTGGCCCATCGGGCGCCGCTCCAGCCCCTCCGTGCCGGCGGCGCAGGCGGAGAACACCGCCCCCACCGCGCCGCTGTGCTCCGCCGCCAGACCTGCAAAAAGCTCCGGCAGCGGGGTCAGCCGAAAGGCCACTTCCCGCTCCATCTGCTCCAGGGCGCCGGCCAGCTCCCGGAGCATCCGGGGCCGGCGGCCCAGCCGGGCGGCCGCACAAAAGCCTGCCAGGGCGGGTCCCGCCGCCAGCAGGACGGCCCCCGCCAGCCTCAGCATAGCCTGCTCACCCGGTAGGCCCGCCCCTCCCCCGTCCGGCGGATGACCACCAGCCGGCGGAATATCTTCCGCGCCAGCAGGTCCCGGTACAGGGGGCGGCGCTCCAGGTCCTCCATGCCCGCGCCGTGGGCGGAACACAGCAGCGCCACCCCGCAGTTGGCCGCCAGCTCCAGCGCCGCGCAGTCGGCCGGAGCGGTGATCTCGTCCGCCGCCAGTACCTGGGGATTCATCCCCCGCAGGAGCATGAGCAGGGCCTTCTCCTTGGGGCAGCCGTCCATCACATCGGTGCGGGCGCCGATGTCGAACTGGGGCGCGCCGCCCCGAAGCGCGGCCAGCTCCCCCCGCTCGTCCGCCGCCCCGACCCGCAGGGGCGGGCAGCCGTCCCCGTCAGAGATGGCCCGGATCAGGTCCCGCAGCAGGGTGGTCTTGCCCGCCCCCGGCGGGGAGACCAGCAGGGTGCTCTGGAGCGCGCCCCCCTCCCACAGCTTGTCCAGCACCCGGGCTGCCGCGCCGGGGACGGCCCTGGCCACCCGGATGGCCAGGGAAGAGATGTGGCGCACGCTGCGTACCTGTCCGCCCTCCATCACGGCAGTCCCGCACACGCCGATGCGGTGCCCGCCGGCCACAGTGAAAAAACCGTTGACGATCTGGGCCTGTGCGGTGTGGGCGGAGGCCCGGGTGGCGATCTCCAGCACCCGCTCCACCTCCTCCGCCGTCACCGCCTCTTCCGCCCCGGGGACCGGGGCCTCCCCCTCAGGATATACGGCGGTCATGGGCCGGCCCACCCGCAGCCGCAGCTCCTCCGCCCTGGCCATATCCGTCCGGGCCAGGCCTTCCGCCGGTCCCCGCAGCCTGGGCGGCAGCAGGGCCGCAGCCTCCAAGTAGCGCGCCGCCGCGCTTCTCTCGTCCATCTGTTCCACTTCCTTTGCCGTGTCTGTCCCCATACTATGAGGGCACGTCCCAGTTTATGACAGGCCGATGCGACCAACGGCGCAGCCGGCGGACGCATATAATGAACACATCCACCAGCGAAGCTGGTGGTTGTCACTGTGCGGGCGTAGCCCTTTGTTCCTCGCGGACGCGTACAA
>CALXEB010000038.1 GCA_944387215.1 uncultured Flavonifractor sp.
GCCGTGCAGGACATGGTGAAGAAGCTCACCGGCAAGGAGGGCTTCAAGGGCATCAACCCCGACGAGTGCGTGGCCATGGGCGCGGCGCTGCAGGGCGGCGTGCTGGTGGGCGACGTGAAGGGCCTGCTGCTGCTGGACGTCACCCCCCTGTCCCTGGGCATTGAGACCATGGGCGGCGTGATGACCAAGCTCATCGAGCGCAACACCACCATCCCCGCCAAGAAGAGCCAGATCTTCACCACCGCCGCCGACAACCAGACCTCCGTGGAGGTCCACGTGCTCCAGGGCGAGCGTGAGATGGCCCAGTACAACAAGACCCTGGGCCGCTTCAACCTGGACGGCATCGCCCCCGCCCGCCGCGGCGTGCCTCAGATCGAGGTCACCTTCGACATCGACGCCAACGGCATCGTCAACGTCTCCGCCAAGGACCTGGGCACCGGCAAGGAGCAGCACATCACCATCACCTCCTCCACCAACATGTCCAAGGAGGACATCGACAAGGCCGTCAAGGAGGCCGAGCAGTTCGCCGCCGAGGACGCCAAGCGGAAAGAAGAAGTGGACGTGCGCAACCAGGCCGACCAGGTGATCTACCAGACCGAGAAGGCCCTGGAGGACGCCAAGGACAAGATCTCCGCCGACGATAAGGCCAGCGTGGAGGCCGCCCTGAACAAGCTCAAGGACGCCATGAAGGGCACCGACGTGCAGGCCATCAAGAACGCCACTGAGGAGGCCACCAAGGCCTTCTACCCCATCGCCGAGAAGATGTACCAGCAGACCGGCGCCCAGGGCGGGCCCCAGGCCGGCCCCGGCCCCGACATGGGCGGCCAGCAGGCCGGCGGCGCCAACACCGACCCCAACGTGGTGGACGCCGACTACCAGGTCGTGGACGACGACAATAAGTAAGCGCGGAGGCCGTGAGCAGGGAAGCTAAGACTGGACGGAGCCGGAAAAACAGGCGACGGGCACAGCCCGGAGCGGCATTTTCCGCGCAGTCCTGGCTTAGCGCCCCGGCCGCGAGCGTACCGCAGCGTGAGACCAAGTCACGGAACGCAGCGGCGGGGGGAATTCCCCCGCTGCTTTCCGTGTGTAAAGAGGTGAACACCTATGCCTGAGCAAAAACGAGATTATTACGAGGTCCTGGGCGTATCCAAAGGAGCAAGCGACGACGAGATCAAAAAGGCCTACCGCAGGCTTGCCAAGCAGTACCACCCCGACCTGAACCCGGGGGACAAGACCGCTGAGGCCAAGTTCAAGGAGGTCAATGAGGCCTACGAGGTCCTGTCCGACAAGGACAAGCGGGCCAAGTACGACCAGTTCGGCCATGCGGGGGTGGATCCCAACTTCGGCGCCGGCGGAGGCGGTCCCTTCGGCGGGGGCTTCGGCGGCTTCGACATGGGGGATATCGACCTGGGGGACATTTTCGGTTCCTTCTTCGGCGGCGGTTTCGGCGGCGGGTCCAGCCGCCAGCGCTCCGGCCCCATGAAGGGCGAGACCCTGCGGGCCTCCGTCACCATCAGCTTTGAGGAGGCCGCCTTCGGCTGTGAGAAGGAGCTGCTGCTCAACCGCACCGAACCCTGCGACGAGTGCCACGGCACCGGCTGCGCCCCGGGCACCACGGCGGAGGTCTGCCCCGACTGCCACGGCACCGGCCAGGTCCGCATCCAGCGGGGCGGCGGGGCCTTCACCTTCTCCACCACCACCACCTGCCCCAAATGCGGCGGCAGGGGCAGGCTCATCCATCAGCCCTGCCAGAGCTGCGGCGGAAGCGGCAGCGTCCGCAAGCAGCGGAAGATCACCGTGCAGATCCCCGCCGGCATCGACAACGGCCAGGCGGTCTCCCTCCGGGGCCAGGGGGGCGCCGGGAAAAACGGCGGGCCCGCCGGCGACCTGCTCATCAGCGTCACCGTCCGGCCCCACCCCTGCTTCAAGCGGGACGGCACGTCGGTCTATCTGGAGCACCCGGTCACCTTCCTCCAGGCCGCCCTGGGCGCGGAGCTGGAGATCCCCACCATCGACGGCAAGGTAAAGTGGACCCTGCCCGCCGGCACTCAGCCGGGCACCACCTTCCGCCTGCGGGGCAAGGGCATCCCCAGCGTCAACGGCCGGGGCCGGGGCGACCAGTACGTCACCGTGAAGGTCCAGGTCCCCACCAGCCTGACCCACGAGCAAAAGGAGGCGCTGCGTGCCTATGGCGAAGCCATGGGCGAGATTCAACCGGGCCCGGTGGACAGCGTGAAATCTTTCTTTGACAAAAAGAAGAAAAGGAAATAAAATGAGGGGGCGGGCTTTGTCCGCCCCCTCATTTTCGAATTCTGGAGGTGCTCGCGTGGGCTCCATTCGATATATCGTCTACCTCTTCCCCGTACTCACCGCGGCGGCCCTGTTCTGCTTCTTCGCCTGGTATGCCGGCACACAGCGCACCCCGCTGGCCCAGCGGCTGGACCCGGAGCCGGTAAAGCGGCGGCTGTCCTTCGCCGGCGTCTGCCATCCCATGGTGAAAAAGGACGCCCTGCCCCTGCTGCTCATCACCGCCGTGTACGCCGCCACCGCCTTCTTCCAGCTGGGGGACATGAAGGCGCCCCAGAGCGCCTGGGACTTCGGCGACGAGCAGGCCGAGACCTTCGTCCTGCCGGAGGAGGTCCAGGCGTCCAAGATCTGGTACTTTTCCGGCCTGGGTTCAGGCAATTACCAGGTGGAGATCTCCACCGACGGGGTGAACTGGCTCTCCCTGTGGCAGCGGAAGGACGACCCGGAGGACCCGGACGAGGTCACCGGCTGGTACTGGGCCGACCCGGAGGGCTACGGGAACAGCTATGCCATGTCCCAGCGGTACAACCAGCTTTTCAAGTGGAACGAGCTGACCATCGACAATCCCCAGTATATCCGCTATCTGCGCATCACCGGCCAGGCCAGCAAGGGCCTGCTGGAACTGGGCGAGCTGGCCTTCTTCGACATGGACGGCAATTTCGTGGACCTCAGCGACGCCACCAACCCGCTCTTTGACGAGCAGGACCTGGTGCCCGAGCACATCACCTTCATGAACAGCGCCTATTTTGACGAGATCTACCACCCCCGCACCGCCTACGAGCATATCCGGGGCGTCTACCCCTACGAGATCACCCACCCGCCCCTGGGCAAGCTCATCATGGGCGTGGGCATCCGCCTGTTCGGCATGACCCCCTTCGGCTGGCGGTTCATGGGCACCCTGTTCGGGGTGGGGATGCTGCCGCTGCTCTACGTGTTCCTGAAAAACCTCTTCGGCCGCACCAGCATCGCCGCCTGCGGCACCATCCTGCTGGCCGCCGACTTCATGCACCTGGCCCAGACCCGGCTGGCCACCATCGACACCTACGCCTTCTTTTTCATCCTGCTGATGTACTGGTTTATGTACCGCTGGCTGGTCCTGCCCGCCGGGACGCCCTTTCGAAAATGCGCCCTTCCCCTGTTCCTGTCCGGGCTGTTCTGGGGCATTGGGGCGGCCTGTAAGTGGACGGTGATCTACGGCTGCATCGGGCTGGTGGCGCTCTACTTCCTGGGCCTGGCGCTCAAGCTGCGCCAGTGGCCGGAGGAGAGCCGCCATGAGCGCGTTGGCTGGACGGTCAAGACCCTGGCCTTCTCCGTGCTGGCCTTCGCCCTGATCCCGGCGGCCATTTACACCCTGTCCTACCTGCCCTATGCCGCCGCCTCGGGGGACCTGTCCCTGCAAAACCTCATCGCGGAGATGTGGGAGAACCAGAAATATATGCTCTCCTACCACAGCGGGGTCACCGACACCCACCCCTACTCCTCCCGCTGGTACCAGTGGCTCTTCGACGCCCGGCCCATCCTGTACTATATGGACAACTCGGTGTCCAGGGTCACCACCCGCTTCGCCGCCTTCGTCAACCCGGTGGTGTGCTGGGGCGGGCTGCTGGCCGTGCTCGCCTGCGGCTTCCACGGCATCGTCCGCCGCAGCGGCCGGGCCCTGTTCATCCTCATCGGCTACCTGGCCCAGCTGGTGCCCTGGTTCTTCATCGGGCGCATCACCTTCGCCTACCACTACTTCCCCGCTACCCTGTTCCTTATCCTGGCCCTGTGCTTTGTGTTCCACACCCTGGCGGAAAAGGAGGACCTGGTGCGCTGGAGGCCCCCCGTGTACGCCCTCACCGGCGGCGCGGTGGCCCTGTACGCCCTGTTCTACCCGGTGCTGGTGGGCATCACCTACCCCACCTGGTACGGCGCCTGCGTGCTCAAGTGGTTCCCCGCCTGGCCGTTTTAGGCACTCTAGGGGGCCCCAGGCCCGCTAGATACGGGAGGGCCGCGCCGCCGTTGGCGGCACAGCCCTCCCGATACCCCTGGTTTCGCGCCCCGCGGCGCGGGTCGGGGTGTTTTTGGGGGAAGTGAATTCCCCCAAAAACGGATTTTGATTTAATTCCTGCGGCTGTGGCCGCAGGAACTCTGCGAGGTTTCCCGTTTCTGTTCACGATTCACTTTTCTCTCTCCCCGAGGTGACCGTTATGTATCTCTCTGACTACCACACCCACACACTCCGCTCCCCCGACAGCGACGCGCCCCTGGACTCCATGGCCCGGGCGGCGGAGGCGGCCGGGCTGGCGGAGCTGTGCGTCACCGACCACTGCGACCTGCTGAATGTGGACGGCGTTCCCTGCCGCACCTACGACTGGCCCCCCTCGGTGGAGCAGTACCGCGACGGCAAATCCCGCTTCTCCGGGCGGCTGACCCTGAAACTGGGCATAGAGCTGGGCATGGCCCACCTGGATCCCCCGGCGGCAACGGCCATCCTGGCGGAGCCAGAGCTGGACTTCGTGCTGGGCTCGGTCCACAACCTGTGCCCTGAGAAGGGGGGCGCCGACTTTTACTATGTCCCCTACCCTGATGAGGCCGCCTGCCACGCCGCCCTGGACGACTACTTCACCTCCATGGCCGTCCTGGCGGGCACCGATTTGTACGACGTGCTGGCCCACATCATCTATCCCCTGCGGTACATGAACTTCCCCATCTCCCTGGAGCGCTACTACGGCCGCATCCGGGACATCCTCCGTGCCGCCGCAGAGGGGGGCCGGGGCATGGAGGTCAACACCTACCGGGGCCGCACGGTGGCGGAGTGGGCCCCCATTCTGGAGCTCTACCGCCAGGCGGGCGGGGAGATCGTCACCGTGGGCTCCGACGCCCACACCCCCGAAGGGGTGGGAAAGGGCGTCCGGGAGGCCCTGGAGCTGCTGGCCGCCCACGGCTTCCGATATGTCTGCACCTATGAAAAGCGCAGGCCCGTGTTCCATAAACTATAAGAGGAGGAAACACAATGATCGCACTGGGTTCCGACCACGGAGGGCTGGCCCTCAAGCGCCACGTCATGGAGTATCTGGACAGGCACGGCCTGGCCTACAAGGACTTCGGCTGCTACACCAGCGAGAGCTGCGACTACCCGGACTTTGGCCGGGCCGCGGCGGAGGCGGTGGCCTGCGGGGCATGCGACCGGGGCATCGTCATCTGCACCACCGGCATCGGCATCTCCATCGCCGCCAACAAGGTGCGGGGCATCCGCTGCGCCCTGTGCTCCGAGCCCCTGTCCGCCGAGATGACCCGGCGGCATAACGACGCCAACATGCTGGCCCTGGGCGGCGGCATGATCGGCCCCAACATGGCCGACAAGATCCTGGACGCCTTCCTCAACACGGAATTTGAGGGCGGCCGGCACCAGCGCCGGGTGGACAAGCTGGAGCCCTGACCGACAGCATAAACCGGGCGGGCAGATCCAAAAGGATCTGCCCGCCCGGTTTTCATGTTCGGCTGAAATTTATTCCTGGTACTGCAGGTGGGGCAGGCCCCGGAAGGCGCCCTCGGTGAAGGTCCAGGTGGAGGTGAAATCAAAGCCGACATAGGCGCTCTGTTCCCAAGAATCGGCGATCGTCTCTCCGTCGTTATAGTACTTCGTGCCCTGGATACTCTGATTGACCCGATAGCAATCATCAATCGAGGCCGAGGCTGCCGTCAGGCCGCCCACAGTGGATTTGCTGCCGCCGGCCACATCTCCGGCAGCATAACACCGCTCCAGGCTGCTCTCGCTCAACCAGCCGCCAAGGCCGCCGGCAAACGTAAAAGAAGTGGTGGTTGTTACGCCCCTTCTGGCATTGACCTCACCCAGAGCGAAACAGTCGCTGATCTCCAGACGGCTTCCGCCGCCCAGCAGGCCGCCTACCTGGGTTCCCGCCTGCCCGGTGCTACCGCCCGGATAGTTCAGCGATACGTTTCCGGTGGCATAGCAGCGGGAAATCGTGGTCGTCTGATACCCGTTCCCGCTCTCCAGTTCGCCGATGAGGCCGCCGGCCATGCAGACATTTCCGATGGTAGCCTGGGTGGACACAACCGACACGTTGCAGGTGGAGAAGCAGTTCACCACCCGGTTCTCCTTCTGGTTCATCAGGTAGCCCACCAGGCCGCCGGCATAGGGCGCGGCTCCGGTGGCGGATACCGGCCCGCCGGTGACGTAACAGTTGATATAGTCTGTATCCCGGGAGTCCCCTACCAGGCCGGCGGCGTAGGCATAATCGCCCTCGGCGTCGTCATTATATGCCGCAACGCCTCTAGGGTCAATCTCCACCGCCAGGTTTTTAATGACAGCGTCGTAGGCGGAGGCGAATAGGGCCGCCAGCTGTTCCTTGCTGGCGGAGGAAATATACAAGCCGCTGACCGTGTATCCTCTGCCGTCCAGGGTGCCCTGGAAGCCGTAGATGGGCTCCCACTCGCCGGTGAGCTGGATGTCACGGGTCAGGTAGTAGGTCTTGCCCACGCTGTCCGCGCCCTTAATGGCGGCCAGATCCTCCGCGGTGGAGATGGGGATGGCGTCCTCCGGCAGAGAATCGGCGGTGGGATCGGCCAGGAAGCCCAGGTTCACGTTCGCCGCCTTTCCTATGACCGGCACCTTAGTGCTCTTGGTAATTCCGCCTTCAGAGTAGAAAACGGTAAGAACCCCTTCCCCTTCGCTTTTGATAGACAGATCCAGAGAAGGATAGCCTACCAGGACAACCTCGTAATCCGGCGTGAACGTAAGATTCATGCTTACAACTTGATCCGGCCTGCCGTTTGTGTAATGGGCCGTTACCTTCGGCCGCTCGATTCTTTCACCCACCTGCCCCACAATGGGGTTGGGGGATACGGAAATGGAGTCCAGCTCCTGGAATACATCGGCTTCCGAAACTTCATAGGTCAGCGAATCACAATAGGGCTGCCGGGTCACGCTGTCCAGGCAGAACACCTTGATGACGGCATCCTGCGGCAGCTGCTCCGCGGAGGAATACGGGTAGCGGATCATGATTTCCTTTCCTCTCGTACCCTCCGGCAGTTCAGCCTGTTCCCCCGCCGCGTTCAGCAGCTGTCCGTTCAGATAGGCCGCCGCGTAGAACGTGACCGTCTTATCCTCCGGCAGGGTGTTTGACACCTTCAGGTCAATCTCATAGTCCGCCCGCTTCGTAACAACTGCCTCATCCACCCGGAATGTCTGCGTGTTAAAGGTATAGCGGAACTCAGAGGTTCTTCCGTAGTCGCCAAAATAAGATTTGGGAACAGCGCGGATCACTGTGGTTCTGGGCTTCTCAATGCGGATGGGGGCTTCATATTTGATCCCGTTTGTCTTGGGGTCACTGCCATCCAGGGTATAGTAGATGTCTTGTCCGCTGGGGGAGGAAGTCAGCGTCACTTCCAGGGGGGCCTTTTTGTCTCCCGAAGCAGGCGAGGCTATGACATAGGGCAAACTGCTCAAATTATAGTAAAAGCTGCCGGTGGCCACCACATTCCCCCATATCTTGGCACATACACGCACGGTGGCTGAGCGGTCCAGTTCAAAGGGTTCGGTGTAAAGCGTCCCTTCCGTGGCGGGGTCGCTGCCGTCCAGTGTGTAATAGAGCTCTGTGTATGCTCCGTTGACGGAGAGTTCGATGGTTTGGATCTTGGCGTAGTTCCCCGCCGCCGGGGAACTGGAGATTTTTGTTTGGGGAAGGGTGTAGGTAAAAGTCTCACTGGCCACCAGTTTGGATTTATAACGGGCGTATACCGTAATCGTGGTGGTCTCGTACACGTCGATGCCGCCACGGTAGGGCTCCTCCGCCCCGCTATCCCGCCGGTAGCTCAGCTCCAGATAGGGCGTATTGCGGTCCAGCGTTACAGTGAGCACGTCTGGGTAGTCACCAGGGTCCGGCCTGGGCGTGATAACAACCTCCGGGTACGTATAGGTAAAGGTCTGGGTTTCACCCCATCCCCCGTTCATGGTGGCGGCCACCTTCAAATCGGTGGTGGTATAAATCTCAATGGGAGCTGACTTGTCGTACAAAATGCCGCTCTCCCCGGCAGGGTCGCTGCCGTCGGTGGTGTAATAGATCTGGTATCCGCTAATCGCGCACTCCAGCCCCACCTCGATGGGCTCATCATAATTACCCGGCGGATAAGTGGGCGTAATCTCCGGCGAAATGACGTACTCAAAGGCCAGCGGGTCACCGTACGCCCCGTCCACCTGCGCCACGGCGGTAATAACCGTGCTCTGCATCAGATCGATTTTCTGGCCTGGAGTATAGGTGATACCATCCTCCTCCCTGGGATCGCTGCCGTCGATGGTATAGTAGATCTGCGCTCCCGGCTCGGCGCAGGACAGCTCAACCTGAATGGGTGTGCGGTAGAGGCCCGCCGGCTGATCCACCTTCACAGGATAGAGCGCATCCTGATACATCAGGGCATAGGCCCGATATATATCCGGGTAACCCCGAAGCTGCGCGTACACCACTACAATGGCGTCCTCATCCAGCTGGATAGGTGCAGTATAGGTCTGCTTGCTCCCTCCGGAGACAGAGTAAACAAGCTCCACATCCTCCCGGAGGCTTTCCAGCTGGACAGAAATGGGCATATCACACATCCCGGAGGGACGATCTGTGGTAAACCCCAGAGTATGGTTCTGCATCGCCAGCGCCACCCGCGGCTGGCCAGCTTCATCCACGGCCCGCTCCCAGAGGGGGCTCCCACACGCCTCATTCAACTTCGCAGCAAGCTCCCCACTGGCAATCTCCTCCTCCGGCACAGGCGTGGCCTGGCCATTGCCCCCGCCGGTGCAATAGCAGCCGGAAATGCTGCCGTTGTTGGAGCCGCATATCACTGACTTATAGGTATAACGCCCTGAAGCATATGTGGATACATCCTTGATGTAACAGCGCTCAACGCTCCCTTGGTTACTGTTGTATCCGGCAATCCCGCCCGCGTAAGCATAGGACACAGCCTCCGTGACAGGCCCTTCGGCGGAAGCGCTGCTGTAAGCATAGAAGTCACCGCCGATGATGTAGCAATCCCGGATTGTACCGGTATTCTTAGCCGCAAAGCCGCCTGCGTAGGCCCGGCTGAAAACGCCCACCGAATATTCGGAATCCATATCCACCGATATGGATACATACACGTCTTCCAGGTAACAAGACTGAATCAAGCCGCCGTTGGTGTCCACCAGAGCACCAAGAGTATCTTCCGCCTCCTTACCATAAGTCGTACGGTATTGAGAACGCAGGCTGACATCTACCAGCCCCAGGTTGCGAATTGTGCCGTAATTACGGGAAAACAGCGGCGAACCATAACTCGTAGAATAGTATCCAATGATACGGTGGCCGCCGCCATCGTATACGCCGCCCGCATCAAGGCTGAGAGACGTTATGGAACGGCCGGCCAAATCAATGTCATTAATCTGCAGAAAATGGGCTTCGGGGTATTTGTACGCACGGTGCAGCTGATCTGCCGTAGAAATCAGATAGGGATCGTTTTCCGTCCCGCTCCCTCCGGCGAATGGCGCGCCATTCGCCGCCCCGGCGGCGCCGCCGGGGATCCAGGCCATTATCATGGCCAGGCACAGCGCCAGACTCACAAACTTTTTCATCTGCTTACCATTCCCTTCCCGATGTTCTGTCCGGGGCGCGCCCCCGGCTTCTGGTAAGCCGATTATAACACGCCCCGCACCGGGGGTAAAGCACCCGGCAGGTAAAATTTCGCATTTCATTTTTTCGTGTGCGCCGCGGCGGTCTTCCGCGCATAATTTTTGCCCGCCGCCCCATACTAACCCCATCAAGGAAGAAACAGGGGGCGCACATGGAACGATTCGAGCTGAAAACCGCCGTTGCCTTCGGCGAAAACGCCCTGGCCGCGCTGGAGGCCCTGCCGGGGCGGCGGGTCATGGTGGTCACGGACGGCTTCCTGGCCGGCTCCGGCCTGCTGGACAAGGTCCTGACCCGGCTGGAGGGCCGGCAGGTGGAGGTCTTTGACCAGGGGGTGCCCGTCCCGCCCCTGGACCTGGTGGCCCGGGGGGCCCGGGCCCTGGCGGACTTCCGGCCGGAGGCGGTGGTGGCCTTCGGCGGCGGCTCCGCCCTGGACTGCGCCAAGGCCATGGCGCAGTTCGGCAAAAAGCTGGGGGCCCCGGAGGATCTGAGCCTGTGCGCCGTGCCCACCACCGCCGGCACCGGCTCGGAGGTCACCTCCTTCGCCGTGCTCACCGACCCGGCCAAGGGGGTGAAGTACCCCCTGGTGGACGACGGCCTGCTCCCCCGCCTGGCGGTGCTGGAGCCCGCCTTTCTGGAGGGCGTGCCCCCGGCGGTGACGGCGGACACGGGGATGGACGTGCTGGCCCACGCGGCGGAGGCCTACGTGGCCAAAGGGGCCTCCCCCTACTCCGACGCTTTGGCCGAGAAGGCCTTCACCCTGGCCTGGGGCAGCCTGCCCGCCGCCTTTGCCGCCAAAGGGGCCTCCCCCGCCAAGGGGGACATGCTGCTGGCCTCCAACCTGGCGGGGCTGGCCTTCAACGCCGCGGGGCTGGGGCTGTGCCACGGCCTGGCTCACGCCCTGGGCGGGCGGTTCCACGTGCCCCACGGCCGGCTCAACGCCCTGCTGCTGCCGGCGGTGATCTCCTTCAACGCCGCCGACGAGCGCTCGGGCAAAAAGTACGGCCGCCTGGCCGGGCTGTGCGCCCTCACCCCCACCGCCCGTAGCCTCTCCTTCGCCCTGGAGCGGCTGCGGGGCCGGCTGGAGCAGCCCCGGCGGCTGTCCGGCTGCGGGGTGGAGCCCGCCGCCCTCCGCTCTGCCCTGGACGCCGTAGCCGCCGACGCCCTGGCCGACTTCTGCACCGCCTCCAACCCCCGCCCCGCCGGGCCGGAGGACGTGAAGGCCCTGTTGAGGGAGCTGGCGTGATGGCGGAGACGCTGCTGTCCGTGGGCATCGATATCGGCGTCTCCCCAGACAGGCACGCCTGTCCGGGGGCCCCGGAAGCATTTCACATCCTCGGCGGAAGTGAATTCCGCCTGCGGGAAATCTCCGCTTCGCTCCGATTTCACGGGCTTGCGCCCGCCCCGCTTTGCGGGGCCCCGGTGGTGGAGGTGCCGAAATGAGTGAAACACTATTATCTGTCGGCATCGACATCGGCACCTCGCCTCCCCAGACAGGCACGCCTGCCCGGGGACCCCGGAAGAATTTCACATCCTCGGCGGAAGTGAATTCCGCCTGCGGGAAATCTCCGCTTCGCTCCGATTTCACGGGCTTGCGCCCGCCCCGCTTTGCGGGGCCCCGGTGGTGGAGGTGCCGAAATGAGTGAAACACTATTATCTGTCGGCATCGACATCGGCACCTCCACCACCCAGCTGGTGATCTCCCGGCTCACCCTGGTAAACCGGGCCAACCCCTATGCGGTGCCCAGAGTGGCCATTGATAAGCGGGAGGTGCTCTACCGCGGCGCCATCCACTTCACCCCCCTGCTGTCCGACACGGTGATCGACGCCCAGGGGGTGCGGGCCATTGTGGAGGCGGAGTATCAGAAGTCCGGCTTCCGCAGGGAGGACGTGGCCACCGGCGCGGTGATCATCACCGGGGAGACCGCCCGGAAGGAAAACGCCCGCCAGGTGCTCGCCGCCCTGTCCGCCTTCGCCGGGGACTTCGTGGTGGCCACCGCCGGGCCCGACCTGGAGTCCATCCTGGCCGCCCGGGGCGCGGGGGCGGACGAATACTCCAGGGAGCATCACACAAAAGTATTACACTTTGATATCGGCGGCGGCACCTCCAACCTGGCTCTGTACGACAACGGGGAGCTGGTGCGCACCGGCTGCCTGGACGTGGGCGGGCGGCTTATCAAGGTAGACCGGGAGACGGGGCGGGCCACCTATGTGTCCCCCTCCCTCCAGCGGTGGGCGGCGGGGGCAAGCCCCCGCCCTACGGGTTGCGAGCCTCTGTTCCGCGCCGCTGGCCCCTGCCCGGTCCCGGCGGTGGGAGAGCGCGTCACCCCGGAGGCTCTGGCCCCCCTCGTCCAGACCATGACGGAGGCCCTGGAGCAGGCGGCGGGGCTGCTCCCCGGCCGGGACAGGCTGGACGCCTTCCTCACCCAGGGCACCCGGTGGGAGCCGGAGGGCGCGCCTGTGGTGTCCTTCTCCGGCGGGGTGGCCGACTGTATTGACAGCCCGCCGTCGGACTGGCTGGCCTTCGGGGACATCGGGGTGCTGCTGGGGAGGGCCATCGCCGCTTCCCCGGCCTTTCAGGCGGCGGGCCGCTTCCGGGGGCGGGAGACCATCCGGGCCACGGTGGTGGGGGCGGGGAGCCACGCCACCGACCTGTCCGGCTCCACCATCTTCTACCGGGAGATCCCCTTCCCCCTGAAAAACCTGCCCATCCTCAAGCTGACGGCGGCGGAGGAGCGGGGAGACGCCGCCGCCCTGGCGGCGGCCATCCGGGCCAAGCTGGGGTGGTTTGCCGACCAGGGGGGCCTGAGCCAGCTGGCCCTGGCCCTCCGGGGGGAGAAAAACCCCGGCTACCTCCGGGTGCAGGAGCTGGCCCGGGGGGTGGCGGACGGCCTGGCCCCCCTGCGGGAGGCGGGCTTTGTCCCCATCGTGGCGGTGGAGGCCGACATGGCCAAGGCCCTGGGCCAGGCCCTGGCGGGGCTGATCCCCGGCCCTCTGCTCTGCCTGGACGGGGTGGCCATGGACAACGGGGACTATATCGACGTCGGCGCGCCGGTGGCGGGCGGGGCCGTCCTGCCGGTGGTCATCAAGACCCTGGCGTTTCAGAAATCGTAGGGCGGGGGCCTGCCCCCGCCGTTAAGGAGCGATCACATGATACTCAAAACCAAGCTGCTGGGGCACGTCTATGAATTCAAGTCTGTGAAGGACGCCCTGGCCAAAGCCAACGAGGAAAAGTCGGGAGACAGACTGGCGGGCATCGCCGCCGAGAACGCCGAGGAGCGGGTGGCGGCCAAAGTGGTGGTGGCCAACCTGACCCTGGCGGATCTGCGGGAGAACCCCGCCGTGCCCTACGAGGAGGACGAGGTCACCCGCATCATCCAGGACGACGTGAACGAGAAGATCTACGGCGAGATCCGCAACTGGACGGTGTCCGAGCTGCGGGAGTGGCTGCTGGACGAGAAAAATGACGGGGCCGCCATCCGCCGGGTGAGCCGGGGGCTGACGGCGGAGATGATCGCCGCCGCGGCCAAGCTCATGAGCAATCTGGACCTCATCTACGCCGCCAAAAAGATCAAGGTCACCGCCCACTGCAACACCACCATCGGCCTGCCGGGCACCCTGTCCTGCCGGCTCCAGCCCAACCACCCCACCGACGACCCCGACGGCATCCTGGCCTCCCTGCTGGAGGGGCTGACCTACGGGGCGGGGGACGCGGTGCTTGGCCTGAACCCGGTGGACGACAGCGTGGAGAGCGTGCGCCGGGTGCTGGACCGGTTCCAGCAGGTCAAGACCCGCTGGAGCATTCCCACCCAGACCTGTGTGCTGGCCCACGTCACCACCCAGATGGAGGCGGTGCGCCAGGGGGCCCCCTGCGATTTGATCTTCCAGTCCATCGCCGGCAGCCAGAAGGGCAACGAGGCCTTCGGCCTGGACGGCAAACTCCTGGAGGAGGCCCGCCAGCTGGCCCTGAAGGAGGGCACCGCCCAGGGCCCCAACGTCATGTACTTCGAGACCGGCCAGGGCTCCGAGCTGTCCTCCGAGGCCCACCACGGGGCCGACCAGGTGGTGATGGAGGCCCGTTGCTACGGCTTTGCCAAGCGCTTTGCGCCCTTCCTGGTAAACACGGTGGTGGGCTTCATCGGCCCGGAGTACCTCTACAACTCCAAGCAGGTGATCCGGGCGGGGCTGGAGGACCACTTCATGGGCAAGCTCACCGGCGTGCCTATGGGGTGCGACGCCTGCTACACCAACCACATGAAGGCCGACCAGAACGACATCGAGGACCTGGCCGTCCTGCTCACCGCCGCCGGGTGCAATTACTTCATGGGCATACCCCACGGCGACGACGTGATGCTCAACTACCAGACCACCGGCTTCCACGAGACCGCCGCCCTTCGGGAGCTCTTCGGCCTCACCGCCATCCCGCTCTTCCAGAAGTGGCTGGAGGACATGGGCTTCGTGCGGGAGGGGAAGCTCACCGAGCTGGCGGGGGATGGCTCGGTGCTGCTGGCGTGAACGTGCGGGCGGATGATATCCGCCCCTACACCCGCATTTTGCGGGGCGCGGCATCCCCGGCGGGCCGCCCCCGCACCCCGTAGGGCGAGGGCTTGCCCCCGCCGCCCGCTCTCATCCCGTAGGGGCGAACTGTGTTCGCCCGCCGATACGACAGAGGTGACGATATGAACGAACAAGAGCTGCGCGCCCTGGTGGAGCGCATGGTGCTGGATCTGGCGGGCCAGTCCGCCCAGTCCCACGCCCCGGCAAAGGGAGAGGTCACAGCCCCGGCTCCGGCCGGGCCGGACGGCTCCGGCGCGATCCTGGAAGACATCGCCCAGACCGATCTGCGGCGGCAGTACCTGGTGGAGCACCCCAAAAACGGCCCCGCCTACCAGAAGCTGAAGCTGCGCACGCCGGCCCGGCTGGGCCTGGGGCGGGCGGGGGCCCGGTACAGGACCCTCACCATGCTGCGCATGCGGGCCGACCACGCGGCGGCCCAGGACTCGGTGTTCTCCCACGTGCCCGACGAATTCGCCGCCCGGAACGGCTTTACTCCCGTCCAGACCCTGTGCCAGAGCAAGGACGAGTACCTGACCCGGCCGGACAGGGGCCGCCGGTTCGACGAGGCCAACCAGGCCGTCATCAAACAGGCCTTCGGCCAGAACCCCAAAATCGCCCTGGTGGTGGGGGACGGCCTGTCCTCCGCCGCCATCGAGGCCAACGCCGCGGACTGCCTCCAGGCCATCCGGGCGGGCCTGAAGGCCTACGGCCTGGAGGGCGGGCCGGTGCTCTACGTGAAGTACTGCCGGGTGGGGGCCTCCGACCACATCGGGGAGCTCACCGGGGCGGAGGTGGTGTGCATGCTGGTGGGGGAGCGGCC
>CALXEB010000039.1 GCA_944387215.1 uncultured Flavonifractor sp.
ACGGCGGACTCCCCCGCCCCGAACACCGGCGCCTCCGGCCCGGAGAGCGAGCCGGTGGAGGTGGTGGTCTTTGCCGCCGCCTCCATGGAGGCCTCCCTCACGAAGATCGCCGGCCTCTACCAGGAGGTGGCCCCCGAGGTCACCCTCACCTTCAATTTCGACTCCTCCGGCACCCTGCGCACCCAGATGATCGAGGGGGCCGCCTGCGACCTGTTCATCTCCGCCGGCCAGTCCCAGATGGACGACGTGGACGCCGCCCAGGGCGGCGAGGACCTGGCGGATACGGCCACCCGCATCGACCTGCTGGAAAACAAGGTGGTGCTGGCGGTGCCCGATGACAATCCCAAGGGCATCACCGCCTTCACCGACCTGGCCACCGACAAGCTCAGCCTGCTGTGCATCGGCAACGACGACGTGCCCGTTGGCGGCTACTCCCTGGAGATCCTGGACACCCTGGGCATCAGCGTCGCCGGCCTGGAGGCCGAGGGCAAGATCACCTATGCCACCAACGTCACCGAGGTGGCCAACCAGGTGAAGGAGGGGGCGGTGGACGCCGGCATCATCTACGCCACCGACGCCAACACCTATGGCCTCACCGTGGTGGCCCAGGCCACCGAGGATCTGTGCGGCCAGGTCATCTACCCCGCCGCCGTCATGAAGTGCGGCGGCAGCGCGGCCTCCATGGCCGCCGCCCAGGCCTTCCTGGACTGGCTCCACACCGACGCGGGGGCCGTAGGCGTGCTGGAGAACGTGGGATTCACCGTCCTGTAATGGCGGACGGCGGGCGGACGGCATCCGCCCCTGCGGCCCTTCCGCCCCGTCATCCCTGTAGGGGCGGCTGTCAGCCGCCCGCCGCTGCCTTTAACGCCACGTCAGAAAAAGACGCGGCCATACCTCTATACAGGACGGTGAACGATCTTGGACTGGTATCCGCTATTCAACTCCCTGCGCATCGCCGCCATCTCCACCGTCATCATCTTTTTCCTGGGCATCTTTGCAGCCTGGTATGTGGGCAAACTGCCCCGGCTGGTGAAGGGGATCCTGGACGTGGTGCTCACCCTTCCCCTGGTGCTCCCCCCCACGGTGGTGGGCTACTTCCTGCTGCGGCTGCTGGGGCCCAGGCGGGTGCTGGGCATGTGGTTCATGGAGGTGTTCGGCCTGCGGCTGACCATGGTGTGGTACGCCGCCGTCTTTGCCTCGGCGGTGGTGGCCTTCCCCCTGATGTACCGCACCGCCCGGGGCGCCTTCGAGGCCTTTGACAAAGACCTGGCCCACGCCGCCCGCACCCTGGGCCGCTCCAACGCCTGGACCTTCTGGCGGGTGACCCTCCCCTGCTGCAAGCAGGGCATCCTGGCCGGCACGGTGCTGGCCTTTGCCCGGGCCCTGGGGGAGTACGGCGCCACCGCCATGATCGCCGGGTACACCCCGGGGCGCACCGCCACCATCTCCACCACCGTCTACCAACTCTGGCGCACCGGGGACGACGCCGGGGCCATGACCTGGGTGCTGGTGAACCTGGCCATCTCCGCAGTGGTGCTGCTGAGCATCAACATGCTGGAAAAGAAAGGCCCCTCCCGCGCCCGCCCCGCCTCCCGGGAGGTGACATGATGGCCCTGCGCGTGGATATCCGCAAGCGGCTGGGCAGCTTTTCCCTGGACGTGGCCTTTACCGCCCGGGACGGCGAGGTCACGGGCCTTCTGGGGGCTTCCGGCTGCGGCAAAAGCCTTACCCTGAAATGCGTGGCCGGTATCGAGCGCCCCGACGAGGGCCGCATCGAGCTGGACGGCCGGGTCCTCTTCGACTCCGCCGCCCACATCGACCTGCCCCCCCAAAAACGGCAGGTGGGCTATCTGTTTCAAAGCTATGCCCTCTTCCCCAACATGACCGTGGAGCAGAACATCGCCGCCGGCGTGCGGGATCGCTCGGCGCGGGCGCAGACCACGGCCCGGCTGATCCGGGCCCTCTGGCTGGAGGGGCATGAGAAAAAATATCCCCGCCAGCTCTCCGGCGGGCAGCAGCAGCGGGCTGCCCTGGCCCGCATCCTGGCCAACGCCCCCCGCGCCCTGCTGCTGGACGAGCCCTTTTCCGCCCTGGACAGCTACCTGAAGTGGCAGGTGGAGCTGGAACTGATGGATCTTTTGGACCAGTTCCCCGGCCCGGTGGCCTTCGTCACCCACAGCCGGGACGAGGTGCGCCGCCTGTGTCAACAGGTGTGCGTACTGGATCAGGGCCGCTCCCAGCCCATGCAGCCGGTGGAGGAGCTGTTTGAGGCCCCCCGCACCCTGTCCGCCTGCCTGCTCTCCGGGTGCAAGAACATCTCCCGGGCCCGCCCCCTGCCCGGCGGGCGGGTGGAGGCCCTGGACTGGGGGGTGGAGCTGGAGGTCAGCGTCCCCCTGCCCGAACGTCTGAGCCACGTGGGCATCCGGGCCCACTTCCTCCGGCCGGTGGACGGCCCCGGCCCCAACCGCCTGCCCTGCACCGTTGAGCGGGTGGTAGACGAGATGTTCTCCACCGTGGTCATGATGACCACGCCCGGCGGGTGTCAGGGCTTCTCCCGGCTGCGCATGGAGCTGGACAAGGCCGCCTGGGCCGCCCTGGACGATCCCAAAGAGCTGTGGGTGGAACTGCCCTCCGACGAGCTGATGTTCCTCACCGGCTCATAACACGAAAGGACCGATCTCTATGAAGCTCATCGATACCAGGGACGCGGCGGGCCATGTGCTCTGTCACGACCTGACCCAGATCATTCCCGGCACATTTAAGGGCCCCCGGTTCCGCAAAGGGCACATCGTCGCCCCCGAGGACATCCCCATCCTGCTGAGCATGGGCAAGGAGCACCTGTATGTGTGGGAAAAAACGCCGGGCATGCTCCACGAGGACGAGGCCGCCGAGCGCCTGCGCCTGCTGTGCCAGAATGAGCATATGCACCCCACGCCGGTGAAGGAGGGGAAGATCGAGCTCATCGCCGACTGCGACGGGCTCTTCCGGGTGGATGTGCCCCGGCTCAACGCCGTCAACGACGTGGAGGAGCTGATGATCGCCACCCGTCACACCGACACTGCCGTCCGCAAAGGGGACAAGCTGGCAGGCACCCGGGTCATCCCTCTGGTGGTCCGGGAGGAGGTCCTCCTCCAGGCCGAGCAGCGGGCAGGCCGGGCGCCCCTGCTCTCTCTCATCCCCTGGAAGCTCAGGACCTGCGGGCTCATCATCACCGGCAGCGAGGTGGCCAAGGGCCTGATTCAGGACGCCTTCACCCCGGTGATCGTGGACAAGCTGGCGGCCTACGGCATCACCGTCACGGAGCACTGCCTGCCCGGAGACGACCGGGCGGTCATCACCGCCGCCGCCCTGGACTACCACGCCAAGGGCGTGGACCTGGTGCTGTGTACCGGCGGCATGAGCGTGGACCCGGACGACAGGACCCCCGGCGCCATCAAAGACACCGGGGCGGAGATCGTCTCCTACGGGGCCCCGGTGCTGCCGGGCGCCATGTTCCTGCTGGGCTACTTTTCCGACGGCGTCCCCATCCTGGGCCTGCCCGGCTGCGTCATGTACGCCAAGGCCACCATTTTCGACCTGCTCCTCCCCCGCATCGCCGCCGGCGTGCGGATCTCCCGTTCAGAGATCACGGCCATGGGCCACGGCGGCCTGTGCCTGGGCTGCGCCGAGTGCCGCTACCCGGTCTGTCCGTTCGGGAAGTGACCCCACCCTGAAACGGCGCAACGGCGCCCCGGAGCTCCGCGCTCCGGGGCGCCGCTCTTTTCTTCCGCTGCCGGCGCGATCCGATCCAGAATTCACTTTTTCAGCTTTTTGATCTCTCTGGTCAAAACAGGAAGTATTTCAAAGATATTTCCTACGATCCCGTAATCTGCCGCATCAAAAATAGGTGCATTCGGATCCTTGTTGATGGCCACGATGCAGTCTGCCCCGCTCATTCCGGCCATATGCTGGATCGCGCCGGAGATGCCGCAGGCGATATACAGTCTGGGGGCCAGGACCCGGAAGCCCTCGCGCGCATGAACCAGGCCGGAATTGAGGGCATGAAGGTTGCCGCCATTATGGGCGGGGCGTCGCTTGGGGGCAATGCGCTGCTCAACCACGTCGTTTCCACGTCTGCGTCTGGGGGAAATATTCAGCAGGAAAATGTTCAGACGGACAACCGGCTTGTACTGCCTGGGAATGAGCAAAATAATGCCGTCTCTACGGGGGAGACGGTAAATGAAAACGGCCTGACCGCACTGACCGAACGAGAGCGTATCAATCTGTCCAGCGGGAAAAGAAATAAAATTGTATCTACCTTCCGGGATGCGGTTTCCTTTGTAAGAAATGCGCTTTCTGACCGCCAAAATATAGACCGCGCCTACCTTGGTAAAATCCCGGATTTTGTCTCGCGCAAAATCCTTGAAGATACCGGCCTGGATGTAAAAGGCTTTGGTGTCATGATGAACGGTAATGATGTTCGCCACATCATGAAAAACCATGGAGATGCGGCAACAGAACAAAGCAGAGGGCAAATCGCGATCACACCGGATGACATTGCAAGAATACCAGAGATTTTGTCATCCCCTGACCTCATAGATGTCCCTAAAGTGCCAGACGGAAAAGGAAGAACCACGGTCATATTTGAAAAACAAATAGGTGACTATTACATTACCATTCAGGGAATATCGGATGGGAAACGGCTCTTGCAAACGGATACATTGTATAAAAGAAGAACTCGCACGACGCGGGACACAATGCCCGGAGCACAGGAGAGCCCCGTCCCTGTGATTAACGCCCAAGGCGAACAGCCGCAAAGTTCTTCTATAAATAGTATACTTCCCGGCGGGCAGGATGTCAATATTCAGGCGGTCAGCCCAGACAGTTCCGTAGGCGCGGCAGCGGACGGCGTACTCCAGGGCGGGCTTGTGCTGCCCGGCGTTGACAGCGAAGACATGGCGGGGTATGATGTGGATACTTCGAATAACCTGACAGGAGGCGCGGACAATGGCAGAAGATCAGAAGGACAACTGGCGCAACAAGCCTTGGAAAGAGATGACGCCAGAAGAGCAAGTGGCGCGCTACTACGGGACGGAGCCCCACAAGAGGACTCCGGAGGACGAGGAAGCATGGCTCAAGCTGAGGAACGGGCTGATTTCTTGGCAAGAAAAAAAGCGGAAGGAGAGACAATCCAGAGAATAGGACCGTTCTATATCGCCTACCGGGAGACCCAGCCGGAGCGCTACCGTTCGGATACCGTGCAGGCTGTGCGGGATTATCAGGAGTTTGGCATCAAGCCCATTGTGGTGGACTCCTTTGAGCGGAACTCTGGGGGACGCACCATTCGGACAGACGACGCGGTCACCGGGCCAGACGGCCAGGTCTACCTGGTCAACGGAAGCACCATTGACTCCGGGAACAGTTCCGCCCACGAGGCATTTCATGTGGGGCTGCGGCGAAATCTCGCCTCCGCACAGCGCTTTTATGAGATGGTGCAGGGGGTGAATGTCCTGGATGAAACTGTAAGCAAATATCTGGGCGAAATAACTGATACCTACTTTGAGGAGACCGGGCGGCGTGGAGCTGGTCCCATATAATCCCGAGTACCAAACCAAGCGGATCACGGGGGTAGATGCAAAACAGGTCAGAATTTTTGGAAAGGTCTTAAAATTGATAAGGGATGTGTAATCATGCTATTTAAGGGCTCAGTCAAGAAGAAGGCTTCTAAATTATTTTGGGAAGTTTCTGATATGACTGCCAGATTAACAACTGAACCAGAATTAACCGCAAAAAATCCAGATTTGAGTAGCATCATATTTTCGGCCTATCTCTTTATGGTGGCAGGGTTTCTTGGAAAAGGTAAGATATCCGAAGAAATGTTCCCTATATATCAACGATTTTTAGTGGAAAAAGGAGCCTCAAAGGAAGCTTTTTGATTTGCTTTCTTCGTATGTGCAAAAATATTACAGTGAAATAAGAAGAACTATGATTGAGGCACAAGATAAACTCGGGAACAATGTTGATGCGCTTTTGTTCGCATTGTCGGATACAGTTTGTGAATTAGCGCAAGTAGAAGACAGGTTTATTGGAGTTGGGATAGTAAAAGAATATATTACTATATATCTAGAACGAGCAAGTAAAATAGTTTAATATATTTGAAAGGTTCTACGCTATTATGAAGAAAAGCCCTCCGGCAAAAACGCCGAAGGGCTGGAGGAAGAGTTTATTCAGTTGTTTAAGTCTCTTCCTCATGAAGAACAGGAGCGGGAGTTAGCTTATCTGCGAGAGCGCGCAGCCGGGAAAGATAAGTAAGTTGCTCATTCCTGGACAATGAACGGAAAATCAATAGTGCTTCTGTTTCTGGCGTCATGACAGCGCCCTCCTCTCTGTTTTAATCCGGGTAGTGCGACACCATTATAGAACGTTTGTTCGATACGTGCAAGAGGGAATTGCTCAAAAAGGATAAAAGTACAAAATATGGGACTTAAAGAAAAAACGGCACTCCTGTCTGTGTTGAGACATATCATTGCGTTTTTGTGTATTCTTCTTGTATTTTTGAATCCAGCGCCATGCAAAGCGGAGAATGACAACGGAGACGTCATCGTATATGTTACAGATTCAGGAGCCTGCTACCATAGGGACGGATGTACTTATCTCAAAAGTAAACACGCGATCAGCCTGGAAGATGCCGACAGATCATATCAACGTTGCTCCAGATGCGATCCGCCAATACTAGGGAAAGCCAGAGAAGATGACGCGGCTCCATATTTATCCGGCTGGGACGGGAATAATTTCGGAAGCACAGTTTCAAATGAAGAAAAAACAACCATAGAATACAGTGAAGTAAAGGAAAATGATGATTCTGAATTACTATTTTATTCAAAACTGATCATCCCGGCTCTATTGATTATACTTTTGCTTTTTGCGGTAAAGCATTATATAGAAAGAAAAGAGCAGATAAAATTACATGAAGCCAGATGCAGAGGGGAATTGCCTGGAGGAGTGCCCGGGATGCCGTTTGGCACAATTATAGGAGGAGACGGACTTCCAAGACAAATAGACGCAAAATACGCATGGGGTCCTCTGTATACGTTCTACATATCGAGAAAAGGAACCGTTTTCCACAGAAATCCACGGTGCGGTAACGGCAAGCTGGAAATGATACATGCTCTGTATATTGGAAAGAGACGTCCATGCAAAAACTGCTGTCCCACCAAGCCAAGCTTGTCTTGGTTTATGCCGTATTTCAACCAAAATGCCGGGAATAAAGAACTTCCGCTTGAATCTGTGGATGGGTCTTTTACTGATTATTGGATTCAAGTGCAGGTAGGAACGGATTTAGGTGGAAACCCTATTTTTGAAAGAATAAACGGGAAAGACCCTCAGGAACTGGGGCAGAAAATAAAGGAACGAAATGTGCAGCTATGATCCGTGCTCCGTTTGCGATCCGCCGAGGGGGTAGCATATAAGTTTATGTGGATGGAGTGAGGACGCAATGAAATGCCGGAAATGCCATTGTGATATCCCGGACAGTTCCCGGTTCTGCATGCACTGTGGTGCTGCTCAGAACGTCAGCCGCAACGTTAAATCCAGGGGGAACGGGACCGGCTCCGTGTTCCGGCGTGGAAAGACTTGGACGGCTTGCCGGGTCCTCGGATATACAACCGAGATCATCCAAGTGGACGGAATAGAACAGAAAAAGCTGCACAAAACCACCAGAAGCAAAGGCGGCTTCAAAACTAAAAAGGAGGCTTTGGAATATCTGCCAAAATTGACCGAGCCGTCCAAGAAAAAAGCTATATCCTGGCACAAACTGTATGAGACATGGAAGCCGACACACCGGGCTGGTAAGTCCACAATGGACTGTTACGCGGCGGCGGAGAAATATTTCAAGCCGGTCTGGCCCCTCCCTTTTGACCAGGTCGATATCGACGATCTCCAGGAGTGCCTGGATGATTGCCCAAAAGGGAAACGGACCAGGGAGAACATGAAGGCTCTGGCCGGGTTGCTGTATAAATACGCCATACCGCGCCATATTGCCTCACTGAATATCGGCCAATACCTCGTCGTTGGCGGCGGGGATGATTCGGAGCGCGCAGCCCTGCCGGACGATGCTCTGGAGGCCATCAGGAAGGCCGTAGGGCGAATCAGTGGGGCAGATTATGTCCTTGCCGAGTGTTACCTCGGGTTTCGTCCCTCTGAGCTCCTTGCGCTTGACGTGCGCGATTACAACAAAGCAGAAAGGGCGTTTACCGGCGGTGCAAAGACGGATGCCGGCAAAGACAGAGTCGTTACTGTATCGCCCAAGATCCAGCATATTATTGACAGTCTTACCAAGGATAAAATTTCTGGCCCTGTGTTCTGCGGATCCGACGGCAAGAAAATGTCCATTGAACAATATCGGGCCATGTTTTACGATGTCCTTGATGCCTGCGGCATAGAAAACCCAGTAGAAGGGCCGGAAGGGGCCAAACGGCACCGCTATACTCCACATAGCTGCCGGCACACATTTGCAACACTGATGAAGCGCGTAGAAGCTCCAGACAAAGACAAACTGTCTTTGATTGGACACACGTCCAATGAAATGCTGCGCCACTATCAGGACGTCTCCTTTGAGGACCTCCGCCGCGTCACTAATGCCCTTTGATCCCAAAGACTTCACACCATTTTTGTGTGAGCAATATGTGAGCAATAGTGCAGTTCGTTTCGCAATTTTTCACCACAAATTTTGTGCTGTGAAAAATTATGAGGAAAGCCCCAAGGCTTAGTGCCCCAGGGCTTTCCTCATTTCTGATTGGTCCGAGTGACTGGATTCGAACCAGCGGCCTCTTGAACCCCATTCAAGCGCGATACCAAACTTCGCCACACCCGGAAAGGGCCGTCTGTTTCAGGCGGCTCAATTATATTACCACAGCCGCGCGGAAAATGCAAGCCTTTTTTTCATTTTTTCCAGGGCTTTTCCGTCCTCACACCCAGCTGTCCTCCAGCTCGTGCTTTCTGGCACGGGTCATGAGCTCGGCCACCACCGCCCTGGGGTCCTTGCCCTGATAGAAGGCGGCGTAGGCGGCCTGGGTAATGGGCATCTCCACCCCGGCCTTTTCCGCCAGGGCCCGGGCGGTGGCGGTGGCGTAGTAGCCCTCCACCACGGCGCCGATGCGGCGCACCGCCTCCTCCACCGGCACGCCCTGGCCGATGAGGATACCGCAGCGGCGGTTGCGGGAGTGCATGGAGGTGCAGGTGACGATCAGGTCGCCCACCCCGGCCAGGCCGGCAAAGGTCTCCCGCCGGCCGCCCAGGGCTACGCCCAGCCGGGCGATCTCAGTCAGGCCCCGGGTCATGAGGGCGGCCTTGGTGTTGTCGCCGAAGCCCATGCCGTCGCACACCCCGGCGCACAGGGCGATGACGTTCTTCAGGGCGGCCCCCAGCTCCACCCCCACCACGTCGTCAGAGGCGTACACCCGGAAGCGCCCGTTCATGAACAGGTCCTGGACCAGCTCGGCCGCCGCCCGGTCCTTGGAGGCGGACACCACCGCCGTGGGCACATGGCGGCCCACCTCCTCGGCGTGGGAGGGGCCGGACAGGGCCACGATGGGGTGCCCCTCCCCCACCTCCTGGGAAATGGCGTCGGTGAGGGTGAGGGAGGTATCCTTCTCAATGCCCTTGGACACCGATACCAGCACCGCCCCCGGAGAGAGCAGAGGGGCGGCCGCCCGGGCGGTGGCGCGCACGGCAAAGGAGGGGGTGGCCAGCACCACCGCGCCACAGCCCTTCACGCAGGACAGGTCCGCAGTGCGCCTGAGCTCCTCCGGCAGGGGCACCCCCTTGAGCATGGGGTTCTCCCCCTTCTGCACCAGTACGTCGCACTCCGCCTGGGTGTAGGACCACAGGGTCACGTCGTGCCCGTTCTCCAGCAGCACCAGGGCCAGGGCCGTGCCCCAGCCGCCGCTGCCCAGTACCGCAATCTTCATGTCTTCGGGCCCTCCCCGTCTTTTTTATGGTGCAGGCTGAACCTGGACTCGGTGCCGCTGAGGATCCGCTTCAAATTCCCCCGGTGCTTCCACACCACCAGGCCGCCGATGAAGATGCCCAGCAGCAGCAGGATCAGGTCATGGTATACAAACCAGGTGGCAAAAGGGAAGGAGGCCCCGGCCCAGATGGAGCCCAGGGACACCCAGCGGGTGATCACCGCCAGGATGAGGAAGCCGCCCCACACCACCAGCGCGATGCGCCAGTCCATCATGATGGCGATGGTGCCGCCGGAGAGGATGCCCTTGCCCCCCTTGAAGTGGAACATGCAGGGGAACATATGGCCCAGCAGGCACCACATCCCGGCCCAGTACTTGCCGTACACCACTGCGATGGCCTCCTGGCTCCAGAAGCCGCCGTCCCAGTACCGCACCACCAGGATGCCCACCCAGACTGCCACCACCGCCTTCACCACGTCCAGCAGGATGACCACCAGGGTCAGCGGGCCGCCGAAGGTGCGGTAGAAGTTGGTCAGGCCGGCGTTGCCGCTGCCGTGCCGGCGCACGTCGTCCCGCAGGATATACTTGGACACGATCACCGCTCCGTTGAAGCAGCCGCAGAGATAGGCCGCCGCCGCCACGATCACCAGGGGCAGGAGCAGGTCGGACAGTGCCCACGGCCCGATATCCGTCCATGTCATGCCAGGCATGTCTATCCCTCCTTGTCGCTCTTCTGCCGGATGGTCAGCTTGATGGGCGTGCCCTCCAGGCCGAAGGTGGCGCGGATCTGGTTTTCCAGATACCGCTGGTAAGAGAAGTGGAACAGCTGCGCGTCGTTGCAGAAGATGACGAAGTGGGGGGGCTTGACCCCCACCTGGGTCATATAGTAGAGCTTGAGCCGCCGGCCCTTGTCGGTGGGGGGCTGCACCCGCTGGGTGGCGTCGGCCAGGACGGAGTTGAGCATGCCAGTGGTGATGCGCATGGCCGCCTGGTCGGAGACGTAGTTGATGAGGTCAAAGAGCCGGTCCACCCGCTGGCCCGTCAGGGCGGAGATGAAGACGATGGGGGCGTAGGTCATGTAGGACAGGTCCCGGCGCACGTCGGCGCGCATCCGATCCATGGTCTTGTCGTCCTTCTCGATGGAATCCCACTTGTTGACCACGATGATGCAGGCCTTGCCCGCCTCGTGGGCCAGGCCGGCCACCTTGGTGTCCTGCTCGGTGACCCCCTCGCCCGCGTCGATCATGATGAGGCACACGTCGCACCGCTCGATGGCCATGGTGGCCCGGAGGACGGAGAACTTCTCGATGCGGTCGTCCACCTTGGACTTTTTGCGCATGCCGGCGGTGTCGATGAAGAGATACTTGCCCTTGGCGTTTTCAAAGTAGCTGTCCACCGCGTCCCGGGTGGTGCCCGCCATGTCGGAGACGATGACCCGCTGCTCCCCCAGGATGCGGTTGACCAGAGAGGACTTGCCCACATTGGGCTTGCCGATGACCGCCACCTTGACGACGTCCTCTTCCTCCTCCCCCTCCTCCTCCGGCGGGAAGTACTGAAAGCACTCGTCCAGCAGGTCCCCGGTGCCGTGGCCGTGGACGGCGGAGACCGGGACAGGATCCCCCAGGCCCAGGTTGTAGAACTCATAGATGTCCGGGTTGGTGGCGCCCACCTGGTCCATCTTGTTCACCGCCAGCACCACCGGCTTGCCCGAGCGCAGGAGCATGTTGGCCACCTCCTGGTCGGAGGCGGTGAGGCCGGTCTTGATGTCGCACACAAAGACGATGACGGTGGCGTTCTGGATGGCGATCTCCGCCTGCTCCCGCATGAAGGAGAGGATCTCGCTGTCGGTGCCCGGCTCGATGCCGCCGGTGTCCACCAGGTCGAACTTCCGGTTGCGCCACTCCGCCTCAGCGTACAGCCGGTCCCGGGTGACGCCGGGGGTATCCTCCACAATGGACAGCCGCTGGCCCACCAGCTTATTGAACAGCATGGACTTGCCCACGTTGGGCCGGCCCACGATGGCCACAAGGGGTTTCATGGTATCACTTCCTCACGGATTATATCGGTAATACTCCGCCTCCGGCGGCAGGACGGGGCAGGGCTGCCCCACCTCGCGGCCCAGGATGGCGTCCACCAGGTCGAAGCCGCTGTCCGCCGGCACGGGGACCACAGGCACCCCCAGGGCCTGCTCCAGCTCCTCCACGGTCACGTCGTCCAGGAACACCCGCTCTCCCGCCCGGAGCATGTTGTCCGGGATCAGCAGCCGCGCCCCCAGCTCCCGCCCCTTCAGCTGCTCCAGCAGGTCGGCGCCGGTGATGAGGCCGGAGACGGTGATGGTCTCCCCGAAAAAATGGTTGACGACAGGGTAGACCCTTCCATCTATATTACCACATTTTTCCCGGGTCATGTCAACGATTTTCCGCACAAAGGGCGCGGCGGACACCCCGGTGGCGACGGCAAAGGGCGGAACTTGTTCCGCCTGCTCGTCCTCCAGGGCCAGCTCCGCCTGGCGGAGGAGCAGCCGCAGCATGCCCACGCCGTTTTCCAGCTGGTCCATATCCTCGTAATAGCTCTTCTCCGGCAGCGCCCGGCCGGCGATCAGATAGAACTCGTCGGAGCACCAGGCCAGGCTGGTGCCGTGCCCCGCCAGGAAGCGGGCGGCAAAGGCCTCCACCTGGTCGATAAGGGCGGCCGCCTGCGCCTTTGTGTATGGCTCAATGGGGCACAGGCCCTCCCGGAATTTCGTGACCCCCACCGGCACCACCGCCACGCTGGTCACCGCCGGATGCAGCTCCCCCAGCTCGGCCAGGGTGCGGTCCAGGGCGGGACCGTCGTTGACACCGGGGCAGGCCACGACCTGGCAGTTCATCTCGATGCCCGCGGCGGCAAAGCGGCCCATGATCTCCAGGCACTCCCCCGCCCGCGGGTGCTTGAGCATGGCCTGCCGCAGGGCCGGGTCGGTGGCGTGGACGGAGATATTGACGGGGCTGATGCGCAGCTGGCAGATGCGGTCGATCTCCCGGGCGGACAGATTGGTCAGGGTGATGTAGTTGCCCATCAGGAAGGACAGGCGGGCGTCATCATCCTTAAAATAGAGGCTCTTGCGCATCCCCGGCGGCATCTGATCCACGAAGCAGAAGATGCATCGGTTGGCGCAGGAGCGGGCCCGGTCCATGAGATAGGTCTCAAAATTGAGCCCCAGGTCCTCCCCCTCCCCCTTGCGCAGGCGCACCGTGCGGCTGCGGCCGCCGTCCGCCGTCAATGTCAGCTCCAGCCGGGGGTCGTAGGCGTAAAACTTATAGTCCAGCACATCGGCGATGGGGTGGCCGTTGATATGGGTCAGGGTCTCTCCCGGGCGCACCCCCGCCCGCCGGGCCGGGCTGTGGGGGTCCACCGATGCGATCTTTGTCAGGCTCATGGGCGCGCTCCTTTCAGGGGCATGGCGCAGGGCGGCGCCCCGCGGACGTTCCGCCCCTATTGTACCCGAATTCCGGGCAAAAAGAAAGAGGGGCTTGTCTCCCCTCGTTCTTTTCGGACTATTTACTTCGCCTCGGCGGTAGCCTCCGCCTTGCCGAACTCATGGCCGTTGTAGCTCATGCAGTTCGTGCACATCCGATGGGGCAGACGGAACGCACCGCACTTGGGGCAGGTGGTGACGCTGGGGGTATCCAGCTTCCAGACGGAGCTGCGGCGTTTATTCCGGCGCTGCTTGGACACTTTACTCTTAGGGACTGCCATCTATGACACCTCCTTAGGTTCATGCCCTGGCCGGGCAAAACTTACTCATTCTCTTTATCCAACAGCTGCGCAAGGGCAGCAAAACGTGGATCGGGCTCTTTCCTGCACTGGCAGGGTCCCAGGTTCAGGTCGGCGCCGCAGGTGGGGCACAGGCCCTTGCAGTCCTCCGAACACAGGTGCTTGGCGTCCATACTCAGCACCAGGGCGGTGGTGAATATTTCGTCAAGGTCGGCCGCGCCGTCCTCCAGGAGCACGATCTCGTCGTTCTCCTCATCCTCCAGCTCCTCGGCCAGCAGGGTGCTCACCGGCAGGGCAAGGGGCTGGGAAAAGGGCTTGAGACAGCGGTCGCAGGTCAGCTCCAGCGTGGTCTCCGCCGTGCCCTCCAGGGACAGCGCCCCGGCCATATTGCGCACCGCGCCGCTGACGCGGACCGGGTGGGCGAAGGGCCGCGCCCCGTAAAAATCCATCCCCGAGAGATCCAGCCGGAACTGGAAGGGCAGGGACGCGCCGGGAGTGCGGAGGATGGGTCGGAGATCAAGTCGCATGGCACACCTCACATAATGGGACAGCAGACATTATACTCAAAACCCCGCCCAATGTCAAATACTTTTTCACTTTTTCCCCGATCTGTGTTATACTGATGGCACCAAGCCGGCACAGCCGGCATTCGGAGGGCGGATATGAAGGAATTCACCATTGGGAAAAATGACGCCGGGCAGCGGCTGGACCGCTGGCTGGCCAAGGCCGTCCCCCTGCTCCCCGCTCCCCTGGCCCAGAAGTACATCCGCCTCAAGCGGGTAAAGGTCAACGGGAAGGGCTCCAAGCGGGACGCCCGGCTCCAGGCCGGGGACCTGCTCCAGCTCTATATCAACGACGAGTTCTTCGACCAGCCCCGGGAGGACAACGCCTTCCTGGCGGTGTTCCGGCCCCAGCTGGACATCGTGTACGAGGATGAGAACCTGATGCTGCTCAACAAGCGGCCGGGGCTTTTGTGCCACGCCGACGAGCGCGAGAAGGTCAACACGCTTATCACCCACATCCAGGCCTATCTCTACCAGAAGAAGGAGTGGGACCCCAGGGCGGAGAACTCCTTCACCCCCGCCCTGTGCAACCGCATCGACCGCAACACCGGCGGCATCGTCATGGCCGCCAAGAACGCCGAGACCCTGCGGGTGCTCAACCAGAAGATCCGGGACCGGGAGATCGACAAGTACTACCTGGCCGTGGTCCACGGGAAGCTGTCCCCCCCGGCGGGGAGGCTGGAGGGCTACCTTTTGAAGGACGAGGACAGGGCCCAGGTGAAGGTCTTTGACCGCCCCGTCCCCGGCGGCCGCTCCGCCGCCACGATATATAAGACCCTGAAAACCGCCGGAGGGCTGTCCCTGGTGGAGTGTAAGCTGCTCACCGGCCGCACCCACCAGATCCGCGCCCAGTTCGCCGCCGCCGGCCACCCCCTGCTGGGGGACGGCAAGTACGGCCGGGAGCGGGATAACCGGCGGTTCGGCCGGAGCTATCAGGCCCTGTGGTCCTACAAGCTGGCATTCCCCTTCCCCACCGCCGCCGGCGTGCTGGAATA
>CALXEB010000040.1 GCA_944387215.1 uncultured Flavonifractor sp.
CGGCTGTATATCATGTTCATCGGCGACTTTGAGAAGGCCGCCGCCTGGAGCGACAACGCGGTGAAGGGCTGCAAGCGCTTCCTGGACCGGGTGTGGAACCTGTCGGAGAACCTGACCGACGGTGAGGACTACACCGCCGCCAACGAGCGGGCCATCCACAAGGCCATCAAGAAGGTGTCCGACGACATCGAGGCCATGAAGTTCAATACCGCCATCGCCGCCCTCATGGCCCTGGTGAACGACTTCTACGCCAACGGCTGCTCCCGCGGGGAGTACAGGACCCTGCTGCTGCTGCTCTCCCCCTTCGCCCCCCACATGGTGGAGGAGCTGTGGGAAGACCTGGGCTTCGCTAAGGAGGCCGGCGGCATGGCCTGCCGGCAGGCCTGGCCCGCCTACGACGAGAGCAAGACCGTGGCCGCCGAGGTGCAGATGGCCGTCCAGGTGTGCGGTAAGCTGCGCGGCACGATCACCGTGCCGGTGGATAGCGACGAGGAGACCGTGGTGGCCGCCGCCCTGGCCGACCCCAAGGTGCAGAAGTTCACCGAGGGCAAGAGCCTGGTCAAGACCATCCTGGTGCCCAACAAGCTGGTGAACCTCATCGCCAGGTGATGGACGGGGGAGAGGCGGAAGAAAAATCCGCTCTTGACATTTCCCGCGTTATCGCATACAATGAATCTGTTAAAGCCATGTCTAGTGGCCCTTTGGCGGCGGAAACCGCCGCTCCGGAGGGAGGGGAAATCAATGTCGGAAGTCCATGTGAAGGACGGCGAGTCCTTGGAAAACGCGCTCAAGCGCTTTAAGCGCAGCTGCGCCAAGTCTGGCGTGCTGGCCGAGGTCCGCAAGCGGGAGCACTACGAGAGCCCGAGCGTCAAGCGCCGCAAGAAGTCTGAGGCCGCCCGCAAGAACCGCAAGCGCTATTATTAAGCAAATGAAGGCCCCGCGCCGTAAGGCGCGGGGCCTTGTTGTAAGCAGAAATCAGATCGCGCGCAGAGCGGCCCCCGGAGCCAAAGGCTCCGGGGGCCGCTGTCCGTTCAGCCGCTCAGAAGAGATGGTAGCTGGTGATGAGGCCGGAGAACACGATGGAGACGGTGGAGCACAGCTTGATGAGGATGTTCAGGGAGGGACCGGAGGTGTCCTTGAAGGGGTCGCCCACGGTGTCGCCGATAACGGCGGCCTTGTGGCACTCAGAACCCTTGCCGCCGTGGTGGCCGCCCTCAATGTACTTCTTGGCGTTGTCCCAGGCGCCGCCGGCGTTGGACATGAACACGGCCACCACGAAGCCGGTGACGGTGACGCCGCCCAGCAGGCCCACCACGGCCTCGGCCCCCAGGATGAGGCCGGTGACGACGGGGACGATAATGGCCAGCAGAGAGGGCACCACCATCTCATGCAGGGCGCCCTTGGTGCACAGGTCCACGCAGGAGGCGTAGTCGGGGTCGGCCTTGCCCTCCATGATGCCGGAGATCTCACGGAACTGCCGGCGGACCTCCACCACGATGGACTGGGCGGCCCGCTGCACACCGGACATGGTCAGGGCGGCGAAGAGGAAGGTGAGCATGGCGCCCACGAACAGGCCCACCAGCACGGCGGGGTTGGTGATAGACAGGTCCAGGGCGGCCACGCGGCCCTCCACCACGTCCACATAGCTGACCAGCAGGGCCAGGGCGGTGAGGGCGGCCGAGCCGATGGCGAAGCCCTTGCCGGTGGCGGCGGTGGTGTTGCCCAGGGAGTCCAGGGCGTCGGTGCGGTTGCGGACCTCCTCGCCCAGGCCGCTCATCTCGGCGATACCGCCGGCGTTATCGGCCACGGGGCCGTAGGCGTCGGTGGCCAGGGTGATGCCCAGGGTGGAGAGCATGCCCACCGCGGCGATACCGATGCCGTACAGGCCCTTGGCAAAGAGCAGGTCATACTCCCCGGAGGCGGTGGACAGGGTTCCGCCGGAGGCCAGGAAGGAGACGATGATGGCGATGCCGATGATGACGATGGGGGCGGCGGTGGACTTCATGCCCAGGGAGATGCCGCCGATGATGGTGGTGGCGGCGCCGGTCTCGGTGGCGTCGGCCAGGTTCTGAGTGGGCTTATAGGTGTCAGAGGTGTAGTATTCCGTAAAGTAGCCGATGGCGCAGCCGGCGATCAGGCCCGCCAGGATGGAGATGTAGGGGCCCCAGGAGCCCATGATGTAATAGGTGACGGGGGCGCCGATGACGGCGGCCAGCACAGCGGCGGTGTAGGTGCCTTTGCGCAGGGTGGCCAGCAGGGACTTCTGGGTGGCGTCCTCCCTGGTGCGCACCAGGAAGGTGCCGATGACCGAGCAGATCACGCCCAGCACGGCGATGACCACGGGCAGCAGGATGGATTGCCATACCTTCCCGTCGGCGGCGTAAGCAGCCGCGCCCAGGGCAAAGGTGGCCAGGATGGAGCCCACATAGGACTCATACAGGTCGGCGCCCATGCCGGCCACGTCGCCCACGTTGTCGCCCACGTTGTCGGCGATGGTGGCGGGGTTGCGGGGGTCGTCCTCGGGGATGCCGGCCTCCACCTTGCCCACCAGGTCGGCGCCCACGTCGGCAGCCTTGGTGAAGATGCCGCCGCCCACCCGGCCGAACAAGGCCATGAAGGAGGCGCCCATGCCGAACATGACCATGGTCTGGGCGATCTGCTCGGCCTCAAAGTGGGCGATGTACCGAAGGATGTGGAACCAGATGGACACGTCCAGCAGCCCCAGGCCCACCACGGTGAAGCCCATGACCGCGCCGGAGGAGAAGGCCACGCTCAGGCCCCGGTTGAGGCTCTCGTGGGCGGCGTTGGCGGTGCGGGCGTTGGCGGAGGTGGCGATCTTCATGCCCACGAAACCGGCCAGGCCGGACCAGATGCCGCCGGTGAGGAACGCGAAGGGGATGAACCAGTTGTCCAGCATGTTGATGGCCCGCAGGCCCAGCAGGATCACAAAGACGATGATAAAGATCACGGCGACCGTGGTATACTGGCGCTTAAGATAGGCGTTTGCACCCTGGCGGATGGAAGCGGCCAGTTTTTGCATCAGTTCTGTGCCTTCTGAGAAGCCCATTACCTTCTTGGCTTGCGTTAAGGCGAAGATTAATGCGATTGCAGCACCAACTAAGCCAAGCCAAAACATGTTTTCGTACAACATACCCCACTCCTTTGCGGTCCGGGAAAAGCATTAACGTGGAGCTTCCCGGTATTTTGGATAACATAATTTTACTCCAAGCCACCTGCGTTTGACAAGAAAAATTTACAAAAGGAAAGCGCCAAATCCGAGGATTTGACGCTTTCCACAAAAATGCAGAGGATATTTAAGAGCGTTTCCATGCAGTTCCACTAAAGAGCACCAGAATAGGAACGATTTCCAGCCGGCCCAGGATCATGCAGAGGGAGAGCACCAGCTTGGAGAAGCCGGAGAAGGCGGAGAAGTTGCCCATGGGGCCCACCAGCTCCAGGCCGGGGCCCACGTTGCCGATGCAGGTGACCACGGCGGTGAAGGTGGTGCCGAAAGAGAAATTGTCCACCGACACCAGCAGGGTGGCGCCCAGGGTGATGAACATGTAGGCGGCAAAGAAGATCATGGTGGAGCGCAGGGCCTTCTCGTCCACCACATGCCCGTCCAGCTTCACCACGTTGACTACCCGGGGGTGGATGACCTGGCGGATCTCCCGGCGGATGGCGCGGATGAGCAGCAGCACCCGGGAGCACTTGATGGCCCCGCCGGTGGACCCGGCGCAGGCGCCGATGAACATCAGCAGCACCAGAAGCGTCCGGGAGAATTCCGGCCACAGGTTGAAGTCGGTGCTGGCAAAGCCGGTGGTGGAGATGACGGAGGCCACCTGGAAAGCGGCGTGGCGCAGGCTGTCGCCCACGGTGCCGAACATGGAATAGATGTTGACTGCGATCAGAACAGAACTGGCCGCCACCACGATGAGGAAAAAGCGCAGCTCGTCGCTGCTCAGGGCCTGGCGGACCTTCCCGCACAGGATGAGGAAGTACACCGAGAAATTCACGGAGAAAAACAGCATGAACACCGTGATGATGATCTCAAAGGCGGGGTTGTTGTAGGCGGCGATGGAGGTGTTCATGATGGAGAAGCCGCCGGTGCCGGCAGTGGCGAAGGAGTTGACGATGCTGTCATACCACGGCATGCCCGCGATGCGCAGGATCAGGATCTGCGCCAGGGTCATGACGCAGTAGATGCCGTACAGGATCTTGGAGGACTGGCTGGATTTGGGCACCAGCTTGCTCACCACGGGGCCGGGACTCTCTGCCTTCATCAGGTGGACGGTGCGCGCGCCCAGGCCGGGCATCAGCGCGATGGTGAGCACCAGCACCCCCATGCCCCCCAGCCAGTGCATGAAGGAGCGCCAGAACAGGATGCCCCGGGGCAGCGGCTCCACCGCCGTCAGGATGGAGGAGCCGGTGGTGGTAAAGCCGGAGACCGACTCGAAAAAGCAGTCGATATAGCTTTCAAAGAATCCGCAGAAGTAAAAGGGAAGCGCCCCGCATACGCCCACCAGCAGCCAGATCAGGGCCACGGCAAAAAAGCCCTCCCGGGGGAAGAAATGGTCGTTGCTGCGGATGAGGGAGAGCAGGAAGCCGACCCCTCCGGTGATGGCGATGGCCAGCAGGAAGGGGAGGGGGTCTTCCTGGTAGAGCAGGCAGACCAGCAGGGGCAGCAGCATGGAAACAGCCAGCACCATCAGGGTTTTGCCCGTGACGCGGAATACCAGTCTGAAATTCATGCTCAGCCTCCCAGATCCATAAAGCTCTCGTCGAAGATATCGTTGATATCCAGGATCTTATGGTCACGGGAGACCAGGATGACCGTATCTCCGGCCTGGAGGGAAGAAGAGCCGTCCGGGATGATGATCTGGCCCTGGTGGACCAGCACGGCCACCAGGATGCCCTTTTTCAGCCGCAGATCCTTCAGGGGGACGCCCCGGTGACGGGTGGTGTCATTGGCGACGAACTCCATGGCCTCGGCGTGGCCGTCGGCGATCTTGTACAGGGCGTTCATGACGCTGCCCTTGGAGTTCTGCATCCCGCGGACCACCTGGAGGATCTGCCCGGCGGTGATCATCTTGGGGGAGACCACGCTGTCCAGCCCGGCGGCGTGGGCGATCCCGCCGTAGTTCTGCCGGTTGGATTTGGCCACCACCTTGGGGATGCCCTGCTGGATGGCGTACAGCCCTACGATCAGGTTGTCCTCATCCCGGTCGGTGAGGGAGACGAAGGCGTCGGAGGCAGCCACGTCCTCCTCCTCCAGAAGATCCTGGTCGGTGCCGTCGCCGCACAGGACGGTGACCCGGGGCAGGGCCTCGCTGAGCACGCGGCAGCGCGCCTCGTCCCGCTCGATGATCTTCACCCGCACCCCCAGCCGGTCCAGGATGCTGGCCAGGTAGTAGGAGATCCGTCCGCCGCCCACCAGAAAAGCGTTGCGGCTTTTGGGCGTGTGGCGGCCCAGCAGGCGGAAGAAGGCGGTCAGGCCCGTGGGCTGGCCGATGAGATAGAGCCGGTCCCCCACTTGGGGCACGAAAGACCCGTCCGGGATGATAAGGTCCGTGCCCTCCCGCTCCGCCGCGCACAGGAGCATGGGCAGCTCCTGGAGCTGGTGGCTCAGGGCGGACAGGGGCTGGTCGGCCACAAAGTCCCCCTCCCGCACCCGGAAGCTGATCAGTTCCACCCGGCCGCGGCAGAAGGTGTCCAGATTGGCCGCGGCGGGGAAGCGGAGCAGCCGGGAGATCTCCACGGCGGTGGCGTTTTCCGGGTTGATGACCAGGTCGATGCCCAGGGACTCCTTCAGCAGGGAGAGCTCGCTGGCGTACTCCACGTTGCGGACCCGGGCAATGGTGTACTTGGCGCCCAGCCGCTTGGCGGCCAGGCAGCACACCATGTTGATCTCGTCCCGGCTGGTGGCGGCGATGACCACGTCGGCGCTGGCGGCGTCGGCCTCCCGCAGGGCGGAGAGAGAGGCGCCGTTGCCCTTGATGCACAGCACGTCCAGGGACTCGGAGGCCCGGCGGAGGGCGTCGTCGTTGGTGTCGATCACCGTGATGTTGTGCGCTTCCTTGGACAGGTGCTCCGCCAGAGCGAAGCCCACCTTTCCGTCGCCCACAATAATGATGTTCAAGATCCACTCATCCTTTCCAAACACAGCCGACCGCGCGCAGCGCGGTCAGGCAAGCCACATCTTAACGCAAAAGCGGCCGGGATGCAAGGGGGGAGCGGGATATTCTTGACGGAAAGGGAAGAAATTCGGGAGAAAAAGATCCCCCGCCGTGCTCCGGCGGGGGATGGAGGGCGCAAAACGCCCCGCCCTGGGCTGCGGGGGCGCGGCGCGCCTGCATGGAAAACTCAGGTGGTCCACTCCCCGTGGACCAGGCCCACCAGATACCAGTCGTTCTCCCAGGGCTCGAACACCAGCTTGAGGGAGCACCAGTCGTAGCCGCCCAGCTCCGGGTCCAGCCCGGGGAAGCTGCAGTCCACGAACCGCCCCTCCGGGTAGGCCTCTTCCACGTTTTCCAGGGCGTTTCCGCTGAGCAGGACCGTGTCCACAGCCATGTTCGGGGCCTCGGCGTAGTCGGCGTTGTAAACGAAGCGCTGGAAATACTCCGCAGGGGTGGAGCGGATCGGGGCGCCGGAGCCGTTCATCACGCCCCAGACGTAGAACTCGTCATCCTCAGCCACGGCGGAGACCTGGCTGGGGGTCAGGCTGCGGTCCCGGCCGAGGGTGACGGTGGAGAAGGGGGTGAGGGTGACGCCCTTCTCCGGGTGGACCAGAGAGGAGAGTGCGGAAAAGTCCTCTTCCCGCAGCTGCTCCAGCACTGCCTGCGCCCGCTCCAGCAGCGGCTCGTCCGCCTCGGGGTCCAGCGGGGCGGCCTGGGGCGCGGCGGCCTCCAACCGGCTGTTCTGGACAACGGGGGCGCCGGCCGAATCGGCGGCGCCGGCGCCCAGTCCGGGGGCAAGGCGGCCCGTGCCCAGCAGGGTGCCCAGGGCCAGCCCGCAGGCCAGCGCCAGTACGGGGAGCAGGATCGCCCTGTGCATGGCCGTCGCCTCCTTTCTGATTAAAACAGGATAATTTTGCGCACCTATTTTAAAGGAATACAGTGAAAAAAGCAACAACAAAAAGTTACAAACGCAGCCTGCGTTTGTACATCTTGCAAATGGGCGGGAAAGCAGATATAATAGGGTCCACTCCACCTATATTCAAAAGAAAGACGAGGTGAGCAGCGTGCATCAGCACGAGCTTCAGTTCCATATCCACTGCGGTCCCGGCGACGTGGGCCGCTACTGCTTCCTGCCCGGGGATCCGGGCAGGTGTGAAAAGATCGCCGCCTACTTTGACGAGCCGGTGAAGGTCTCCTCCAACCGGGAGTTCACCACCTACACCGGCACGCTGCTGGGGGAGAAGGTCAGCGTGTGCTCCACCGGCATCGGCGGCCCCTCGGCGGTGATCGCCATGGAGGAGCTGCACAACATCGGGGCGGACACCTTCATCCGGGTAGGCACCTGCGGAGGCATCGCCCTGAAGGTGAAGAGCGACGACGTGGTCATCGCCACCGGCGCAGTGCGCCACGAGGGGGCCAGCCGGGAGTACGCCCCCATCGAGTTCCCCGCCGTGGCCGACTATGAGGTGCAGACCGCCCTGGTCCAGGCGGCCAGGGACCTGGGCAAGAACTGGCACGCCGGCGTGGTCCAGTGCAAGGACTCCTTCTACGGCCAGCACGATCCCGCGCGCATGCCGGTCAGTCAGGAGCTGCTCTACAAATGGGAGGCGTGGAAGCGGCTGGGGGTGTTGGCCTCGGAGATGGAGTCGGCCGCCCTGTTCTGCTGCGCCGCCGCCCTGGGCGTGCGGTGCGGTTCTGTGTTCCACGTCATCTGGAATCAGGAGCGGGAGGCCGCCGGCCTGGACCAGGCGGAGAGCCACGACCTGACCGCCGCCCTGGACGTGGGGGTGGAGGCCGTCAAGCGCCTGATCCTCGCCGACCGCCAGGCCGGGCGGTAGGCCCGCCGCGGCCCGGGGCGATCCGCCTGCCCGGGCGCGCCGGCCCTTCTGCGGGAGCCGTGAGCATAAAAAGACCGCGCCGAACGGCGGCGTCAGTTCATATGCCCCGCGCCTTTCATGAAAAAACGTCCCGGTCACGTCCGATTTGGAGGTGACCGGGGCGCTTTTTGTGTTGCCTGACAGGCGTTTCCATGCAAAGGGGATCAAATTTGCCGGCAAAGATACAATTTTTTAATCGGGAAAAATGCCGCCCGCAGGGCGGCCCGCCAACTGCGAGCCCAGCGCAGCGGGTTCGATTTGGAAAGGAGGAGCAAGGGAGCGGGCGGATGACGTCTTTTTTTGCCATAGGCATAAAAAGACGTGGTCGCAAAGCGGACTTTGAGACCATGTGGAAGGGGCGGTCAAGATCGACATTTTCTCGTAATAAGACAAAACCGCCGCGCAGCGGCGGACCCAAACCGGAGCCCAGCGACAGCGGGTCCGGTTTGGAAGCGAGGAGCAGCAGAATGAGCGCGCGATGAGCTTTGTAATAAAATGAAAAAGCTCGTCGCAAGCGATATGTCGCTTGCGACGAGCTGGTGCCGGTAGTCGGACTCGAACCGACACGATGTTGCCACCAACGGATTTTGAGTCCGTCACGTCTACCAATTCCATCATACCGGCAGATACGCTCCTTATTATACATGACCGCCGCGGGCTTGGCAAGGGGCGGAGAGGAAAATGTGAAAATACCGTACCATTTTGTTGGCAGGTGTGGTATGATATATCCTGTATCGACCCATTCCCACAAAGGGGTGATCCTGTGAAGCGATTCAGACTGCTCCTGGCGGTGGGGGCCCTGCTCCTGCTGGCGGGCTGTTTTTCCCAGTCGGCGGACGATCTGTATGCCCAGCCCAAGGCCCCCGACGACTATTTGAAGCTGGACGAGAAGATCAATGAGGTGCTCAACGCCGGCGGCGAATATGCCGCCCCCCTTACCGGGGAGCTGACCCAGAAGGTGCAGCTCCAGGACCTGGACGGGGACGGGGTGCAGGAGGCCATCGCCTTTTTCCGCGTGGCCTCTGACGAGCGGCAGCTGAAGATATGCATCTATCGAAAGGTGGGGGAGGACTACCAGCTGGCCGCCACCATCGAGAGCGCCGGAACGGCCATCAATGTGGTGGGCTACCGGGACCTGGACGGCGTCACCGGCAAGGAGATCGTGGTGGGCTGGCAGCAGAGCGACCGGCTCTATTCCCTGGCGGCCTACTCCATCCACAACGACCAGGTGCTGGAACTTATGCGCACGGAATATGCCGCCTACCAGGTCTGCGACCTGGACCAGGACGAGGTGGACGAGATCGTGGTCCTCTACACCGGCACGGGGGAGGGGGCCAACCGCGCGGAGCTGTATGATTTCCGGGAGGGCGTGATGGAGGTGGTCTCCTCTGCGCCCCTGTCCCGCAGCGTCACCGGCCTGACCGAGGGCGGCGTGCGCACCGGCCTGCTCCGGGGCGGGGTGCCCGCCGTCTTCGTGGACGCGGCTTATTCCTCCGCCGGCTACGCCCCGGGGGAGGAGCTGGGGGCCTTCGGCATGTCCTCTTACAGCGGAGACGGGCAGATCACCGATATCTTCGCCTGGAAGGACGGGGCACTGCAGAACATCACGCTGGACCCGGCCACCGGCGAGAGCGATTCGACCATCCGCTGGTATACGGCGGTGTCCGCCCGGGACATCAACCGGGACGGGATCCTGGAGCTGCCCGACCCCTACGCCCTGCCCGACCCCACCAGCTCCAGCATTGCGGTGAACTTCTGGGCCATCCGCTGGATGCAGTACGACATTGACGGCAGCGCCGAGCTGGTGTACACCACCTATTACAATGACCGGGACGGCTGGTATTTCATTTTGCCGGAGAGCTGGGAGGGCAAGATCACCGTCTCCCGCAGCGACGTAGCCGGCGGGGAGCGGGCGGTCATCTTCTCCTATTGGGAACAGGACAGCGAGGCCGATCCCCAGCCCTTCCTGGCCATCTATGCCCTCAGCGGAGACAACCGATATATGCGGGCCAACCTCACCGGACGCTTCCGACTGATGCCGGAGGGGGCGGGGGACGATGTGATCTACGCCGCCCGCCTGATCCAGAACGGCTGGGACTGCGGACTGGACGAGGAGGGGGTGCGGGCCAATTTCGCCCTTATTACCAGCGAATTGACCTACAGCAGTTGAGAAGGAGGCAGCCCAAATGAAAAAAGTGCTCGTGCTGGAGGATGAGGCCAACATCCGCAGCTTTGTGGTCATCAATCTGAAACGGGCGGGGTACGAGGCCATCGAGGCCGAGACCGGCGAGGAGGCCCTGGCCCAGCTCAAGCGCAACCCGGATATCAAGGTGGCGCTGCTGGACATCATGCTGCCCGACATGGACGGGTTCGAGGTGTGCCGCCGGATCCGGGCCACCGACAATCAGATCGGCATCATCATGCTCACCGCCCGTACCCAGGAGATGGACAAGGTGACGGGCCTTATGACCGGCGCGGACGATTATGTGACCAAGCCCTTCTCCCCGGCGGAGCTCACCGCCCGCATCGACGCCCTCTACCGCCGGGCCGGCGGCGGCAACCCCGTGGACACCGGGGAGATCAGCCAGCCGCCCTTCCTGCTGAACACCCGCAACCGTACCCTGGAGAAGAGCGGCCAGCGGGTGAAGCTCACCCAGGTGGAGTATGCCATCATGAAGCTGTTCATGGACAACCCGGGCAAGGCCCTCTCCCGGGAGGAGATCCTGGACAGCGTTTGGGGGCGGGATTACTTCGGCGAGGTCAAGATCGTGGACGTGAACATCCGCCGGCTGCGCATCAAGATCGAGGACGACCCGACAAATCCAACTTATATCACTACCGTCTGGGGTTATGGGTACAAATGGGGTTTCTGAACCGCTCCCCGTCGTCCTCGATCGGGGCCCCGCGGCAGGCGGGGCGGCGCTTGCGCCGTGCAAGCGTTTTGGGTCGCAAGTCCAAAACCTTGGCGCAGGCGGAATTCACTTCCGCCGAGTATATAAAATCTTGGGGTCCCCGCAAAACGGAGTTTTGCGGGGAGGGACGACCCGACAAATCCGACTTACATCACCACCGTATGGGGATACGGATACAAGTGGGGCTTCTGACGGCGGCCCATCATATTTGAGCTCCGGGAGGTGAACGGCCGGCTTATGAAACACAAAAAGGGTTTTCGCGGCATCCGCAAGCGGTGGATGGTCAACTCCATCAGCGTGGTGCTGTTCATCGTGCTGCTGGCGGTGTCGGCCTTCTCCGCCGCCATGGGGAGCTATTATTACTCTACCCTCAGCGAGTCCCTGTCCCAGAAGGCGGAGAACGCGGTGCAGAGCTTCAACTATTTCTCCTCGGGGAGCAGCTACTATGAGTACGCCCGCTCCATGGTGTCCGGCGACCCCTCCGGGGACAAGCTGGAGGTGGAATACCTGGACTCCAGCGGGCAGATCCGCTTCTCCAGCTCCGACCTGACCGCCTTCCGCTCCCCCGGCACCCCGGACATTGCCGAGGCCCTGAGCCAGGGCCGCACCAGCACCTGGACAGGCAACGACCCCAGCACCGGCGAGCACATCATGGCCGCCACCAGCCCCCTGGTCGTCAACGGCGAGGTAGTGGGCGCCATGCGGTATGTTACTTCCCTGCGCACGGTGGACCGGCAGATCGTCCTTATCGTGGGCGCCTCCCTGGGGGTGGGCCTGGCCATCCTGGCTATGGTGTATTTCTCCAACCTGTATTTTGTGCGCACCATCGTGGAGCCGGTGGCCAGCATCACCGAGACCGCCAAGCATATCGCCGCAGGCTCCTACGGCGTCCAGCTGAAAAAGCGTTTTGACGACGAGATCGGCGATTTGACCGACGCCATCAACGACATGTCCCTGAAAATCAGCCAGAGCGAGAAGATGAAAAACGAGTTCATCTCCTCGGTCTCCCACGAGCTGCGCACCCCACTCACCGCCATCAACGGCTGGGCGGAGACCATCATGAACGGGGAAGTGCGTGACGCGGAGGACGTGAAGAAGGGCATGGGCATCATCGTCTCCGAGGCCCGGCGGCTGACCAACATGGTGGAGGAGCTGCTGGAGTTCTCCCGCATCCAGGACGGCCGCTTCACCCTGTCGGTGGAGCCCATGGACATCAAGGCGGAGCTGGAGGACGCGGTGTACACCTACCGGGAGTTCTTCCGCCGGGAGGGCATCGAGCTCAACTACTACGACTGCGAGGAGGAGTTCCCCCTCATCAACGGGGATCCCGAGCGGCTGCGGCAGGTGTTCTGCAACCTGCTGGACAACGCCGCCAAGCACGGCGGCTCCGGCAAGCGCATCGACACGGCTATCCGGCGGGAGGGGGATCAGGCGGTCATCACCATCCGGGACTACGGCCCCGGCGTCCCCGCCGACGAGCTGCCCTTCATCAAGCAGAAGTTCTACAAGGGATCTTCCAAGGCCAGAGGCTCCGGCATCGGCCTTGCGGTGTGCGACGAGATCATCACCCGCCACAACGGCACGCTGGAGGTGGGCAATGCGGAGGAAGGCGGCTTTATGGTCACCATCCGTCTGCCGCTGGGCGGCGCGCAGCAGATATAGAACATTTGTTTCATTTTTCCGGCCCGCGCCCCTTGCAATCAGGGCGCGGGTTTGGTACAATAAGAAAAAATACGACAGACCAGCAAGGAGAACTGCAATTTGAAGGAAGAAAAGGAAACAAAACGCGCCTGCGACACGCCCTACAAGACCATGATCGGCGGCCAGGCGCTCATCGAGGGCATCATGATGCTGGGCCCGGAGAAGAAGGCCGTGGTGGTGCGCAAGCCCGACGGCGAGCTTGTGGAGCAGGTGGAGCAGCGCGTGCTCATCAAGGACCGGCACCCGCTGCTTGGGGTGCCCTTCATCCGGGGCGTGTTCAACTTCTGCTCCTCCCTGGCCAACGGGGTGAAGGCCCTGATGTTCTCGGCCTCCTTCTTCCCGGAGGACGAGGAGGAGCCGGAGGAGCCCTCTAAATTCGAGCGCTGGCTGGACGAGAAGCTGGGCAGCGAGAAGGCCGCCTCCTTTTTCATCACCCTGGCGGTGGTGCTGGGCATCCTGTTCTCCGTGGGGCTGTTCATCCTGCTGCCCACCGCCCTGACGGGGCTTCTGGGCCTGGCGGTGCCCCTGCCCATGTGGCTGCGCAACCTGCTGGAGGGCGTGGTGCGCATCGTCATCTTCATGGGCTACCTGATCCTCTGCTCCCACATGAAGGACATCCACCGGGTGTTCCAGTACCACGGCGCCGAGCACAAGACCATCTTCTGCTATGAGCACGGCCTGCCCCTGACGGTGGAGAACGTGCGCATCCAGCCCCGGCACCACCCCCGCTGCGGCACCAGCTTCCTGTTTGTGGTCATCGTGGTGAGCATCCTGCTGTCCAGCCTGCTGTTCAGCTTCATCGAGGTGACCAACACCTTTGCCCGCATGGGCCTGCACCTGCTGCTGCTGCCGGTGATCGTCAGCCTGACCTATGAGTTCAACCGCCTGGTGGGCCGGTATGACAACTGGTTCACCCGCATCATGACCGCGCCGGGGATGTGGCTGCAGAACTGGACTACCTTTGAGCCGGACGACTCCATGATCGAGGTGGGCATCCGGGCCTTTACCCTGGTGCTGCCCGAGGAGCAGGGGAAGGACGCCTGGTAAAGGATATGACCTTCCACCCTCTGGGGGGAAGGTGCCCCGAAGGGGCGGATGAGGGGGCGTATTCTGAGCGCCCCGGAGAGAAAGAGAGAAAATTGAGGAGTGGTGCTTACATGGCGACCACGTACAACAACCTCTACCTGGACACGCGGCAGCGTCTGCGGGAGGCGGGGGTGGAGGGCGCCCAGCTGGAGGCCCGGGAGCTCCTGTGCCACGCGGCGGGCAAGAACCGGGAGCAGTTCTACCGGGACATGGCCCTCTATGCCCCTGACCCGGTGGAGGAGAAGCTGGCCGCCCTGGTGGAACGCCGCCTGGCGGGGGAGCCGGTGGCCTACCTGATCGGAGAGTGGGAGTTTTACGGCCTGACCCTGGATGTGACGCCCGACGTGCTCATCCCCCGGATGGACACCGAGGTGCTGGCCGAGCGGGCCATCCTGCTGGCCCGGGCCGCCGGGGAAGGTGCCCGGGTGCTGGATCTGTGCGCCGGCAGCGGCTGCGTGGGCCTGGCGGTGGCGGCCAATGTGCCCACCTGCCGGGTGGTGCTGGCCGACGTCAGCGAGGCGGCCCTGAAAATCTGCAAGGGGAATGTGCGCCGGAATGAGCTCAACGCCCGGGTCACCTGTGTTCAGGCCGACGCCCTGCAGAAGCCGGACGCCGCCCTGTGGGACTTTGACGTGATCGCCTGCAACCCGCCCTATATCCCCACCGGGGATCTGGCCGGGCTGGACGTGTCCGTCCGGGACTACGAGCCCCGCTCCGCCCTGGACGGCGGGGCCGACGGGCTGGACTTCTACCGGGCCATCGCCGCCCAGTGGGGCTCCGCCCTGCGGCTGGGGGGCTCCCTGCTGTTTGAGGTGGGGATCAACCAGGCCATGGACGTGGCCGCCCTGCTGGAGCGCAGCGGCTTTGAGGACATCCAGTCCACCCAGGACACCCAGGGGATCCCCCGGGTGGTAGAGGGTGTGGTCAACCGATAAAAGTCTTGTTTATTGGACAGATAAAAGCGTAGGCTATTGGACAGAATACCCGGCGCCCTCCGGCTGCCGGGATACCAAAGGAGAGATTGGATATGGCAACCAAGAAAGCGGCGGTGGAGGCCGCCACCCCCGCGGCGGATAAGAAGCGGGCCCTGGAGACCGCCATGGCCCAGATTGAGCGGGCCTACGGCAAGGGCTCCATCATGCGCCTGGGCGACAACGCCGACATTGTGGTGGAGTCCATCCCCACCGGCTCCCTGTCCCTGGATCTGGCCCTGGGCATCGGGGGCGTGCCCCGGGGGCGCATTGTGGAGATCTACGGCCCCGAGTCCTCCGGCAAGACCACCCTGGCCCTGCACATCGTGGCCGAGGCCCAGAAGCGGGGGGGCGAGGTGGCCTTCATCGACGCCGAGCACGCTCTGGACCCCTCCTACGCCCGGGCCCTGGGTGTGGACATCGACTCCATGCTCATCTCCCAGCCCGACACCGGCGAGCAGGGCCTGGAGATCTGCGAGGCCCTGGTGCG
>CALXEB010000041.1 GCA_944387215.1 uncultured Flavonifractor sp.
TTTTCTACTTTCCTCCTCGCTATAAGCTATTTTTTACCCCCGGCATAGCCGGGGGTTGACTTTGGTACCACCAATACAGGAGCCGGCATGGCCAAAGGCCATGCCGGCTCCTGCTATTTGTCCGCAGAGTGGGTCAGATGGTCACAGCGTCAGGCTGGGGGCGGCGTAGACGCGGCCGGCCAGCTCGCTGTTCAGGGCATAGAGGCCCTTGGGGTCGCTGCCGTAGAGCTCCATCTTTTTGATAAGGTCCTCGGCGTTCTTCTCCTCCTCGCCCTGCTCCTTCACGAACCAGTCCAAAAACTGCATGGTGCGGAAGTCCTTGACGGTATAGGCTGCGTCATAGATGGCGTGGATCAGGCCGGTGACATACTGCTCGTGCTTCAGGCCGGCACGGAGTACCTCCATGCGGTCGGCGGGAGCGGGCTCGGGCTTGGCCACCGCCTCCAGCACCGGGCGGACGCTGTTGTTCTGCAGGTATTGGAACATGAGCATGGCGTGGTCCCGCTCCTCCTGGGCCTGGACCCTGTACCAGTTGGCGAAGCCGTCCAGTCCCTGGTCCTCGAACCAGGCGGAGAACTCCAGATACAGGTAGGCGGAGTAGAACTCCTTGTTGATCTGATCGTTGATTAGATCGGCGACTTTCTTATCCAGCATGTGGATCATCCTTTCTATGTATGTGGTTAGTTCAGTATAACACCTGCCGTACCATTTTACAAGAGGCGGCGGACGGCCTGCCCCTAGAACATCTCAAACAACGTGATCTGGCTGGTGTCGGGCAGGCCGTCCAGAGCGCCGGCGGCCTTGAGCTGCTCGATATGGGTCTTGGACACCTTGGGGCAGGCGGCGGAAAACTCCTCGATGGAGATGAACTGCCGGCCCTGGCGCTGCTCCATGATGGACCAGGCCGCCGTCTCCCCCAGGCCGGGCACGGAGGTGAAGGGGGGCAGCAGGGTGCCCTTTTCCATGTCGGGCAGGAAGTTCACCGCGTGGGAGCGGTAGAGGTCCATCTGCTCGAAGGAGAAGCCCCGGAGATAGAACTCGTACACCACCTCGAGGGTGACCAGCATGTCCTCCTCCACGGGGGTGGGCTTTTCCTTGCGCTCGATCTCCGCCATCTTGGCCTTGCAGGCCTCCATGCCCTGGCACATGCAGGTGGCGTCGAAGGCCTTGGCCCGGATGGAGAAGAAGGCGGCGTAGAAGGCCAGGGGCCGGTGGACCTTGAACCAGGCGATGCGGAAGGCCATCATGACGTAGGCCACGGCGTGGGCCTTGGGGAAGAGGTACTTGATCTTCTTGCAGGAACCGATGTACCAGTCGGGCACTCCGGCGGCCTTCATCTCCTCCTCCGCGCCGTCGGGCAGGCCCCGGCCCTTGCGCACCGACTCCATGATCTTGAACGAACGCTTCTCCGGCATGCCGCAGGAGATGAGAAAGAGCATGATGTCGTCCCGGCAGCCGATGGCCTGGCCCACGGGGATGCCCTGGTCCACCACCAGGTCCCGGGCATTGCCCAGCCACACGTCGGTGCCGTGGGAGAAGCCGGACAGACGCAGCAGGATATCGAACTCATGGGGCTGGGTATCCACCAGCATGCCCCGGGTGAACTTGGTGTTGAACTCCGGGATGGCCACGGCGCCGGTGGGGCCCAGGATGGGGTCGTCCTCAAAGCCCAGCACCTTGGAGGAGGTGAAGATGCTCATGGTGTCCTTGTCGTCCAGGGGGATCTTCCGGGGATCCACGCCGGTCAGGTCCTGGAGCATGCGGATCATGGTGGGGTCATCGTGGCCCAGCATGTCCAGCTTCAGCAGGTTAGACTCCATGGAGTGGTATTCAAAATGGGTGGTGATGATGTCGCTGTCCGGGTCGTCGGCGGGGTGCTGCACGGGGCAGAAGTCCCAGATCTCCCGGTTCTGTGGGATGACCACCATGCCGCCGGGGTGCTGGCCGGTGGTGCGCTTGACCCCGCTGCACCCCAGGGAGAGGCGGTTTTCCTCCGCCCGGGGGACGGCCCGCCCCTTCTCCTCCAGGTAGTGCTTGACGTAGCCGTAGGCGATCTTGTCCTTCACCGTGCCGATGGTGCCCGCCCGGAACACGTGGTCCTCCCCGAAGAGCCGGAAGGTATACTTATGGGCGCTGGACTGGTATTCGCCGGAGAAGTTCAGGTCGATATCGGGCACCTTGTCCCCGCCGAAGCCCAGGAAGGTCTCGAAGGGGATGTTGAAGCCGTCCTTCTCGTAGGGCGTCCCGCATACGGGGCAGAGGGCGTCGGGCATGTCGGCCCCGCAGCCCCAGCCCCCCTCCCTGGCCGCCTCGAAGTCGGCGTGCTTGCACTTGGGGCAGCGGTAGTGGGGCGGCAGGGAGTTGACCTCGGTGATGCCCGACATGAAGGCCACCAGGGAGGAGCCCACCGAACCCCGGGAGCCCACCAGATAGCCGTGAGCCAGAGAATCCTGCACCAGCTTCTGGGCGGACATGTAGATCACGTCGTACTTGCACTTGATGATGTCCCCCAGCTCGGCGTTGATGCGGTCCACCACGATCTGGGGCGGCTCCTCGCCGTAAAGGGCTTTCGCCTTCCCCCACACCAGACCTGTCAGCTCCTCCGCCGAGTTCTCAATCTTGGGGGCGAACAGCCCCTTGGGCAGGGGCACCACGTCCTCACACCAGTCGGCCACCAGGTTGGTGTTGCGCACCACCACCTCGTAGGCCTTCTCCCTGCCCAGGTAGGCAAACTCCTCCAGCATCTCGGTGGTGGTCTTGAAGTAGATGGGCAGCTCGGAGTCCGCGTCCTCAAAGCCCTTGGAGGCCAGCAGGATGTGCCGGTAGATCTCGTCCTCCGGATCCAGGAAGTGGACGTCTCCGGTGGCGCATACCGGCTTGTCCAGGGCCTCCCCCAGGGCCACGATGGTGCGGTTGAAGTCCCGCAGCTCCTCCTGGCTCTGCACCATGCCCTTGCGCAGCATGAAGGCGTTGTTGCACAGGGGCTGGATCTCCAGGAAATCGTACCAGGAGGCGATGCGCTTGAGCTCGGCGAAGTCCTTCCGCTTCACCACCGCCTGGAACAGCTCGCCGGCCTCACAGGCCGAACCGATGATCAGGCCCTCCCGGTGCTGGTTGATCAGGCTCTTGGGCATAATGGGGTAGCGCCTGAAGTGCTCCAGGTGGGAGGCGGAGATGAGCTGGTACAGGTTGCGCAGGCCCAGCTGGTTCTTTGCCAGGATGATCAGGTGCTTGGGCTGGCGGCGGGCCTTGCCGCCGGAGCGCAGCCTGGTCATGGCCGGGTTGATCTGCTGGAGGGTGTGGACGCCCAGATCCCGCAGCATCTGGAAAAAGGGCACCAGCATATAGCCCACCGTGGCCGCGTCGTCGTAGGCCCGGTGGTGGTTGAAGGCGGGCAGGTTCAGATGCTCCGCCACGATGTCCAGCTTGTGCTTGCCCAGCTGGGGCAGCAGATTCTGGGCCAAAATCAGGGTGTCGATGGAGGTGGGCTCGAAGGGCCGGCCCATGCGGCGGCAGCCCTCGGCGATGAAGCCCAGGTCGAACTCCGCGTTGTGGGCGGCCAGGGGCCGATCCCCTACGAAGTCCAGGAAAGCGCTGATGGCCTCCGCCTGGGAGGGGGCCCCCTCCAGCATCTGGTCGGTGATGCCGGTGAGCTCGGTGATCTCCCGGGTCAGGGGGCGCTCCGGGTCGGCAAAGGTGGAAAACTGTTCGGTAATCTCCCCGTTTTTCAGCACCACCGCGCCGATCTCGGTGATCAGATCCCGGCGGCTGTCCAGGCCGGTGGTCTCAATGTCGAAGCAGACGATCTCCCCGGAGAAGTCCTGGTCTCCCGTGCCGTGGATGGCCACCCGGTCGTCCACGTCGTTGATGTAGTAGGCCTCCACCCCGTAGAGGATTTTGATGTTCTTGGCGGAGTGCCAGGCGTTGGGGAATGCGTGGACCACCCCGTGGTCGGTGATGGCAATGGCCCGGTGGCCCCACCGCTCGGCCCGCTTGATGACGTTTTTGTCCACCCCCACCGGGGAGTCCATCTTGGAGCCCACGGCGGTGAGGGCGTCCATGGCGGACATGTTGGTATGCAGGTGGAGCTCCACCCGCTTGACGGGGGCGTCGTCGGTACGCCCGGTCCGCTTCCCCTCCATGATGGCGTAGGGTTCCAGCACCATGTCGCCGGTGAAGCGGTCGATGTTCAGCTTGCCCTGTATGCGCAGGCGCTGGCCCTTTTTGACCCCCTCCACGATGGGCTTGCCCTCGTCCCCGGGGAAGAACTTGTTCACCCGCACCGAGCCGGTGTAGTCGGTCAGGTCGAAGGAGACCACCCAGGCCCCCCGCTTTTTCAGCTCCCGGTGGTCCACGGCGAACACGTCGCCCTCCACCACCACGGCGCCCATGTCCAGTTCCAGCTCCCCCATGGGGGTGGGCTCCTTGCTCACCGGATGGCGGCCGTAGATGAGCTTGTCCTTGCCGCCGCCGGTCTTTTTGCCCGGGGCGGGCCTGGGGGCCCTGAGGCCCTCCAGGGCCTTCCTGCGGATCTCCTCGGTCCGGCGGAAGGCTGCGGCGGCGGGGTCCTCGGGGGCCGGGTCAGCGGCGGGGGGCTCCTGCGTGGGAGGCTCGGGCTCCTGAGCGGCGGCGACGGGCTCCGGCGCAGCGGGGGCAAGCCCCCGCCCTACGGCGTCCCCGATGCCGGGGGCGGGCTCCGGGGCGCTCAGCTCCAGTTCCACCCGCTCCACCCGGTAGGTGAGGGACAGGCTGCGCTCAATGGTGCGGCGCAGGTCCTCCGCCGGCAGCGCGGGGCACTCCACGCTGGCCCGGATGGAACGGGCATGCTTGTCGATCACCGCCTGGGTCACCAGATAGCCGGAGACCAGCGCTGCCAGCTCCTCCCCCGGTTTCCAGGCGGAAAACAGTTTTAAAAACGGGATCTTCTGTGCTTGCGGCATAGTTTGAATCGCTCCTGTATCACAACTGCCCGATCAGGGCAAACAGCTCGTCCACCAGCTGGTCCTGGGGCACCTTTTTCACGATCTCTCCCCTGCGGAACAAAAGGCCCTCCCCGTCGCCTCCGGCGATGCCCACGTCGGCGGCGGCGGCCTCCCCGGGGCCGTTGACGGCGCAGCCCATCACCGCCACGGTGATGGGCTTGTCCACCGCTTTCAGCCGCTCCTCCACCTCATTGGCCAGGCCGATGAGGTCAATGCGGGTGCGGCCGCAGGTGGGGCAGGAAATCAGCTCCGGCCCGTCCCGCCGCACGCCGGCGGCCTTCAGGATGTCCCGGGCGGCGTACACCTCCTCCACCGGGTCGGCGGAGAGGGATACCCGCACCGTGTCCCCGATCCCAAGGGCCAGCAGGCCGCCGATGCCCACCGCGGACTTGAGCACCCCCATGCGGGGCGTGCCCGTCTCGGTGACCCCGAGGTGTAAAGGGTAATCGCTTTTCTCGCTCATGAGCTTGTAGGCCGCCATGGTCACCGGCACGCTGGAGGACTTCAGGGACACGCAGATATCGGCAAACCCGAACTTCTCCAGCAGGGCGATGTGGCCGAAGGCGCTCTCCACCAGGGCCTCCGGGGTGACGCCGCCATATTTGGCCAGGATGGGCTTCTCCAGGGACCCGCCGTTGACCCCGATACGGATGGGAAGGCCCTTCGCCTTACAGGCCTCCGCCACCGCCCGGACCCTCTCCTCCCCGCCGATGTTGCCGGGGTTGATGCGCACCGCGTCGCAGCCGGCCTCCACACAGGCCAGGGCCAGCTTGTAGTCAAAGTGGATGTCCACCACCAGGGGGATGGATATGCCCGCCCTGATAGCCCCCACTGCCCGGGCGGCGGCCATGTCGGGCACCGCCACCCGCACGATCTGGCAGCCAGCGGCCTCCAGGCGTCTGATCTGGGTGATGGTGGCCGCCGCATCCGCCGTGGGGGTATTGGTCATGGACTGGATGGTGACGGGGGCGCCGCCCCCCACGGGGACGCCGCCCACCAGGATCCGCCGGGTCATGGATCATACCCCCCTTACAGGATGAATTTGGTCACATCGCTGATGGCCACCAGCACCATCAGGGCGATGAGGCAGCAGAAGCCTGCCGCGTTGACGTACCCCAGGTACTTGGGGTTGATATTCCTTCTGGTAAACAGGCGATAGATCCCGTTTACAATCATGAGGAAGATCTGCCCCCCGTCCAGGGCCGGGATGGGCAGCAGGTTCATCACCGCCAGGTTGATGGCGATGAGAGCGGTGAAGTCCAGCAGATTGATGAGCGCGCCGAAGGCCCCCGCCGCCTCCGCGCCGGCCTGGCCCACCTGGCCGGCCACGGCGGTGATGCCGATGACGCCGGACAGGTCCCGCAGGCCCACCGCGCCGGTGAGCAGGTCGCCCAGGCTGATCCATACCAGGCGCACATAGTCCACCGCCTGGTACCAGGAGTTGCGCAGGCGGGTGAGCACCGTGTCCTCCTGGACCTGGCCCACATAGACCCCGCGCTTCTCCACCGTCTGGCCGGTCTCGTCCACCAGCCGGAGGTAGGGCAGATGGATGGTGCCCAGGTCCACCTTCTCCCCGTCCCGCAGGACGGTGACCGCCACGTCCTCCCCCGCCCGATTCAGGAAGGTGATGGCGTCGGACTGGAAGTAGATGCGGTGTCCGTCGATGGTGTAGAACTGGTCGCCGGGCCGAAGGCCGGTGTCCAGCACCGACTCCGCCCCCGCCATGACCCCGGTGAACACCGGCGCGGCGGGGCTGCCCGCGGCAAAAAAGATGACCAGGATGATCAGAAGGCCCGCCACAAAGTTCATGAAGGCCCCGGCCACCAGGATGATGAAGCGCTTCCAGGCGGGCTTGCTCTGGAAGGATCGGGGGTCGTCGGAGTCCTCCTGCTCCCCCTCCATGGCGCAGAAGCCGCCAATGGGGAAGGCCCGGAGGGAGTAGAGGGTCTCCCCCTTTTCCCGGGAAAGGAGGGCCGGGCCCATGCCGATGGAAAACTCGTTCACCCGCACGCCCAGGGCCTTGGCCGCAATGAAGTGGCCCAGCTCATGGATGGCGATGAGTATGCCGAAGAACAGGATAATAAGCACGACAGAGAGAAAAGCGGTCATAAAAAACCTCGCAGTATCTGTTGATCAGCGCGCCGCCGTCCGCCGGGCGGCGGCGTCGGCAGCCAGGATGTCCTCCAGGCCGGGCTCGGGCAGCCGGGGCGCGTCCGCCAGGGCCCGCGCCACCCGCTCGGCAATATCGCCGAAGGGGATCTTCCCCGCCAGGAACAGGCCCACCGCCGCCTCGTTGGCGCCGTTGAGCGCCGCCGTGGCCGCGCCGCCCCGGCGCGCCGCCTCCAGGGCCAGGGCCAGGCAGGGGAAGCGCGCAAGGTCCGGCGCGCAAAAGGTCAGCGGCGGGCAGGAGAGCAGGTCCAGCGGGGCCGCCGGCCCCGGCGTCCGCTCCGGCCAGGTGAGGGCGTACTGGATGGGCAGGCGCATATCGGGTGCGCCCAGCTGGGCCAGGATGGCGCCGTCCCGGAACTCCACCAGGGAGTGGACGATGCTCTCCCGGTGGATGACGATGGAGATCTGCTCCGCCGGCAGGCGGTAGAGCCGCATGGCCTCGATGAACTCCAGGCCCTTGTTCATCATGGAGGCCGAATCCACGGTGATCTTCGCCCCCATGGACCAGTTTGGGTGGCGCAGGGCCTGCTCCACCGTGGCGCCGGCGATCTGCTCCGCCGGCCAGTCCCAGAAGGGTCCGCCGGAGGCGGTGAGGATGAGGCGCCTGACCTCCCTCCGGTCCCGGCAGCCCTGGAGGCACTGGAAGATGGCGGAGTGCTCAGAGTCCACCGGCACGATATCCGCCCCGTACCGCGCCGCCGCATCCATCACCAGCTCCCCGGCGCACACCAGGGTCTCCTTGTTGGCCAGGGCCACCCGCTTGCCCGCCCGGATGGCGGCCAGGGTGGGGCGCAGGCCCACCATGCCCATCACGGCGGTGAGCACCGTGTCGGCGCTTTCCAGCGAGGCGGCCTCCTCCAGCCCCTCCGTGCCGGAGGCCACCCGGACGGACGTGTCCGCCAGGCGCAACCGCAGATCGGCGGCGGCGGCCGGGTCGGTGAGGACGGCCAGCTCCGGCCGGAACCGGCGGCACTGCTCCTCCAGCAGATCCACATTCTGATTTGCCGTCAGGGCGGCGGCAGTCATGCCGCGGGCGGCCATCACTTCCAGTGACTGCCGCCCGATAGAGCCGGTAGAACCCAGCAGAGAGATCCGTTTGCTCACGGTCATACCCCCACGGCGGGCAGCACATGGATCATCAGCTCGATGAGAGGCGCGCAGAAAATGACGCTGTCGAAGCGGTCCAGCACGCCGCCGTGGCCGGGAAAGATATTGCCGAAATCCTTGATGCCGTATTCCCGCTTGATATAGGAAAAGGACAGGTCCCCCAGCTGGGAGGCCACGCTGCCCAGGGCCCCGTACAGGGCCAGGCGGAGATAGTCCGCCTCATATTGGAAAACGAAATGGAGCACCAGCCCGTAGACCACTGTGGACAGGATAGCCCCGGCGAAGCCGCCCACCGCCCCCTCCCAGGTCTTTTTGGGGGAGAGTTCCGGGGCCAGCTTGTGCCTGCCGAAGGCCATGCCGGCAAAGAGGGCGAAGGCGTCGCTGAGGAAGGCCACCACCAGGGGCAGGATGATAAGGGGCTGCCAGTGCTCCATCTGCCGGATGCGCAGGAAGGCCGACAGGAAAAACGGGACGGCCACCGCCAGCAGGAAGGCGCCCCCCAGCTTCTCCAGGCCCAGGCGCTTGTGGCTGCCGATGGCCTCGCAGAACAGGAGCACCACATACACGTACAGCCCCAGCAGCGCGGGCATCAGCTCCCCGCTGTAATACACCCAGAAGGGGATGAGCCCGGCCATGACGATGGAGTAGCCGGACACCCGGGGATGCTTGAGAAAGCCGGTGGACCACAGCGCCTCGTGGACCGCCAGCATGGACAGCCCGGCGAACACCACGCACAGGGTCCAGGGCCAGGCGGGCGCCGCCCAGTAAAACAGCAACAGCAGCAGCGGGATGAAGATCACCGCCACCATGATCCGCTTGCCCACTCACACACCTCCAAAACGGCGGTCCCGGCGCTGATACGCCGCGATGGCCTTGAGCAGTTCCTCTTTCGTGAAGTCCGGCCAGAGCACGTCCGTCACGTAGAACTCGGCATAGGCCGACTGCCAAAGCAGAAAATTGGACAGGCGCACCTCGCCGCTGGGCCGGATCACCAGGTCCGGGTCAGGCACGCCGGCGGAGTAGAGGTATTCCCCGAAGAGCTGTTCGGTGAGTTCCTCCGGCCGCCGCTCCCCCGCCGCGCACTGGGCGGCGAAGGCCCGGGCCGCCCGGACGATCTCGTCCCGGCCGCCGTAGTTGAGGCACACGTTGACCTGCATGCCGTCATAGCGGGTGGAAATGTCGTCGGTGCGGGCGCACATGTCCCGCAGTTCCTGGGGCAGCGGGTCCAGGTCCCCGAAAAAGTGCAGGCGGATCCTGTCCCGCTCCATCTTCTCGATGGACTCCAGCAGATACTTTTTCAGCAGGCCCATGATGGCGGAGACCTCCTCCAGGGGCCGCTTCCAGTTCTCGGTGGAGAAGGCGTACACCGTCAGATAGTCCAGTCCGATGTCCTTGCAGAAGGTGGCGATGGTGCGGAAGTTCTCCGCCCCTGCGGCGTGGCCCGCCGTCCGGGGCAGGCCCCGGCGCTTGGCCCAGCGGCCGTTGCCGTCCATGATGATGGCCACATGGCGGGGCAGGCGGTCGAAGTCCACCGCCGGCCCGCCGGGGGCCCCTTTTCCTCGTAACAATGCCATAGCTGCTCCTACCCGGCCCGCAGGCCGGTACCCTGGTATGAGATGAGTGCGGGACGCCGGGGCGTCCCGCACCGAATGATCCCGCGCTCAGGCTCACACCGCCATCAGTTCGGTCTCCTTCTTGGCGGTGAGCTCGTCGATCTGTTTGCAGCGCTTCTCGGTCAGGTCCTGGAGCTCTTTTTCATAGTCCTTGCGGTCGTCCTCGGTGATCTCCGACTTCTTCTCCATGGCCTTGAACTTCTCCATGGCGTCCCGGCGGATGTTGCGGATGGCCACCTTGCCCGCCTCGCCGTACTTGCGCACCTGTTTTGTCAGCTCCTTGCGGCGCTCCTCGGTGAGCTGGGGGAAGGCCAGGCGGATGACGCGGCCGTCGTTCTGGGGATTGATGCCCAGGTCGGAGGCCTGGATGGCCTTCTCGATGGCCTTCAGGAGGGTGCCGTCCCAGGGCTGGATCATCAGGCTGCGGGGATCGGGGGAGGAGATGGCGGCCACCTGGTTCAGGGGGGTGGGGGTGCCGTAGTACTCCACCGTGATCTTATCCAGCACCGCGGCGTTGGCCCGGCCGGCCCGGACGCTGGCGAAATCGCTCATGACCACGTCGATGGTCTTTTGCATCTTGGCGTCAAATTCCTTGTTGACTTCCTTCATTTCACTCTTCCTCCTTCACGATAGTCCCGATCTTCTCCCCCATGACCACCCGGTAGATGTTCTCCGGGTCCTTGAGGGCGAACAGGATCACGGGGATCTTGTTGTCCATGGACAGGGAGGTGGCGGTGGAGTCCATCACCTGCAGGTGACGGGCGAGCACATCGTCATAGGTAATGGTGTCGAACTTGACGGCGCTGGGGTCCTTCTTCGGGTCGGCGGAGTACACCCCGTCGATGTTCTTGGCCAGGAGGATGGCGTCGGCGTCGATCTCCGCCGCCCGCAGCACCGCCGCGGTGTCGGTGGAGAAATAGGGGTTGCCGGTGCCGCAGCCGAAGATGACCACCCGTCCCTTTTCCATGTGGCGGATGGCCCGGGAACGAATGTACGGCTCGGCGACGGAGCGCATCTCGATGGCGGTCTGCACCCGCACGTCCACGCCCTTCTGCTCCAGCACGTCGGCCACGGCCAGGGCGTTGATGGTGGTGGCCAGCATGCCCATGTGGTCGGCCCGGGTGCGCTCCATGCGGTCGCCGCCGTCCTTCAGGCCCCGCCAGAAGTTGCCGCCTCCCACTACGATGCCGATCTGCACCCCCTTGGTCACGCACTTCTTGATGACGTCGCACACGCTGCCGATGACGTCGAAATCCAGCCCGCGGCTGGCGTCTCCCGCCAGCGCCTCCCCGCTGAGCTTCAGCAGCACCCGCTTGTACTGCGGCTCATTCATAGTTCCACCCCTTCTTATAGGTATTTCAGTCCTCCATATTTTAATATAGTTTTACACATTTGCCTAGTGGTTCAGCCAAAGTTTTTACAAATTATTCAACACCGGCCTCTCCCCCGTCCCTGCGCGCTTTCACCAGCAGCATCATGGGCCGGCGCAGCTCGTCCGCCATGCCCGGCAGGTCCAGCATGTCCGCCGGCGGCTGCGCCTCCTCCACCGCCTCCAGCGCAAAGCCCCGCGTCAGAAGGCCCATGAGGATCTGGGTGAGGGTGTGGTGCTGCTTGGTCACCGGGCAGCCGAGAAACCGCGTCTGCCGGGGACCAGGGGTGAAATATCCGTCCACCGGCCAGTACAGGGGCCTTCCGTCCCCGCCGTAGACCCAGTCCTGCCCCACCCCCGCGGTATAGACCGGATGCTCGATATTGAACAGGAAGGTCCCGCCGGGAACCAGGGTGCGCCGAACCCGCTCAAAAACGGCCCCAAGGTCCGCCACATAGTGCAGCGCCAGGTTGGAAATGACGCAGTCCCACGCGCCGGCGGGGTATTCGTACTCCTCCATGGCGCAGACCCGGTACTGGATCTGCGCCCCGCCGCCGTACGCCTCGGCCCGCTCGATCATCTTCCGGCTCTCGTCCAGTCCCAGCACCCGGGCCGCGCCCTGTTCGGCCGCGAACCGGCAGTGCCAGCCGTAGCCGCACCCCAGGTCCAGCACCCGCCGCCCCCGCAGCGGCGGGAACAGCGGCCTGAGCTGCCGCCACTCCCCCGCCGCGCGCAGGCCGTGCCGGCTGCGGGGCATTTCCGCATACGCGGCAAAAAACCGCTCGTCGTCATATCCCTGTGCCATGCTCTGCTCCTCCGTTCCACGCGTCCCGCCTTCCCGTCCAGTATACCACAGTCCGCGCCGTCCGGCCCGCTTTTTTTGCCGCCCCGGCATGAAAGGCAGAAAAATAACGCGAAAGGGGGCATGCCGTCCCCTTTCGCGTATGGGAAAAACAGTTTTGGCCTCATCCCTGCGGCCCTTCCGCCGGCCCCGTCCGCCCGGGCAGGCTCCCCCGCCCCATGACGCAAAGCTGTATGACCGCGATCACCCGCTCGATGGGGTCGGCGCAGTCCTGCTCCAGCCACCGGGCCAGGACCGCCATGATCCCCTGGATATAAAAGGCCAGCAGATACGGCCGGTCCGCCGCGTCGATCCGATACCGCTCCAGAATGGGGTCGAGCACATGGCGGACCAGCCCGCGGTAACTCTCGTCCAGGCCCAGGACCGCGGCCTTTTCCACCGCGGTGCGAAACAGGCGCCGGTGCTCCCGGACATAGCTGAGATAAGGGGCGAGATATTCCGGCGTGATCAGGCAGAGCTCCTCCAGCGGACAAGTTCGGATCCGCTCAAAAAATGGCCCGACCTCCGCCTGTGCCTGAAAGTAGTCCAAAAACTGCCGGTTCATGTAGGCCACGCTCTCGGCCAGCAGGTCGGACACGGTCTCATAGTGCAGATAAAAGGTGGAGCGGCTGACCCCCGCCCGCTGGCAGATCTCCTTGACCGAGATATAGGCCAGTTCCTTCTTCTCCAGCAGCTCCAGCAGCGCCTGGTCCATCCGGGCGGCCGTGTTGATATATTTGCTCTCAGCCTTGTCCATGGGGGCGTCCCCTCCTTCGGGCGGCCGCGGCGCGCAGCAGCATATATGCGGCCAGGGCGGCCGCGGCGGCGTACACCTCCCCGCCGGTCAGGGCGTTCATCATCTGCCGGTAGGCCTCCCCGCGGCTCGAGAACCGGGCGATCATGGCCGTCTGAAGGCCCAGCAGCGACATCATGGCGGACACCAGGTCCAGGGTCCTGGCGGCGGAGAGGATGGGGCTGCCCGGCGCTCGGAATCGAACCAGTTCGGCCACGGAGAGGATGGAGCGGTAAAAGGTATACAGCGCCGAGAGATAGATCACGTATCCGGGGTAGGAAAAGCCGGAATTGGTGTGGACCATCAGCACGATCATCCCGCCCATCGGGATGTTCAGCAGGAAGAGCATATACCCCGTCCAGCGATAGCAGCGGTATTCGTAGGACAGGCCCAGGGCCTCCCGCCGCCGGAATCCCGCCGCCAGGCCGGCCCGCATGGCCCCCAGCATCAGGTCGTAGACCGCCAGGGAGATGAACCAGACGGAGCGATATCGGATCCCCTCTGTGATGCGGAAGAGCGCGTAGAGGAAATTGACCGCCATCCCCCGGCACAGGGCCACGCCGCCGCGAAAGGCCGCATCGTCCAGGTACCGGCGCCCCAGCTGGGTGGACCGCAGCACCCGCGCCGGCCCGCTGTCCCTGACGGCCGCGCGCAGGCGGCGGACCAGCCCCGGCAGGGCGGCCGCCCATACCGCCAGCGCGTACACGGACGCGGCGTAGACGGGCCAGGCCGCGGGGCTCTGCGTCCATCCCGCAGCAAAGACCAGCGCCAGTCCGGCGCCCCCCGCCGGCGGGAGGGCCCGCATCACCCATCCCGGCGGGTGCAGGAGCTTTCGCAGGGCTGCCCCGGCGCGTCTCACGGCCTTACTGCCCGCTGATCTCTTTGGCCAGGCGCATGATATCATAGGCGTATTTCCGCTTGCCCTTCTCCAGCAGGCGCCTGTAGAGGGGATAGTTCAGGCCCATGCCCAGCAGGCCCAGCAGCCCCAGGATCACGCCAAAAACGAACATGCCCGCGGCGCCTGTGCCGATCACGCCCATGGAAAGGCACATCCCGACCCCCATCGCCAGCGCGGCCAGCAGGCCCAGGGAATAGGCGCATATCGTGGCCGGGCGCTTTGCCCGCGCGTCCAGCTTGCGCAGGGCGACCACCTTGGAGGTGTCCTTGGGCGCATATTCGTTGGCCAGCTGTTCCGCGTAGATCTTGTCTGTGTTCATATCGTCTGCCTCCTTCGTTTGATAGGTCTATCCTACCAGAACCGAAGGCGGCGCGGAACGACACCGGCGGCCGCCGGTGTCCGATTGAGAGCGCCGGCCAATGGCGGCGCACGAAGTGCGCCGTTCATCTCGGCCATGGACGGCCCGACAGGGAGTACTATCTCCCTACTAAAATATGATTTATTTATCACTCTATAAACTAGTATTTTCCATTTTTACTGAACAGATAATATATTAACATTCCACCACCAAGCAAAGCGCAAACGCTTCCAACAACTGGAATCCATCCTGCAACTTCGCTGGTCATAAGAATAGCTCCACCAACGAAAAGGAATCCACCTGCCTGTAAATTTTTCAAAAGTACACCGCTCCTTTCAAAGCGATATTTTATTCACTACAAAGAAATATACAAGAGCTGCAATCTCAAAGCAAATAGCAAAAATACCGAATATTCGGCAAACGATCAAAAACAGTTTTGTTGGGTCTCCATCTTTGCTAGAAAGAAAATGCTGAAATTCCCATACCTCCTGGGGACATCGAATCATGGCCATACCAGCAGCTATACAAATAAAATAATATCATCAATCATATTGCTTCTCTGTATTAAATTTATTACAACTCTTTATAATTTACAGGTAGTATATCATGCCGCCGCTTATGAATCAACCTTTTACCACCTTTCCCGGTCAATACCACCCTTCCCGGTCAATAGAACGCCGGGGCCGTTTGCGGCCTTTCTCCGCCTGCTCCGGGCCAAAGTTCCAACCATAGGAGAAAACCCGCGGGTTCCTTTGAAAAAGGAC
>CALXEB010000042.1 GCA_944387215.1 uncultured Flavonifractor sp.
GTCTGGAGCACGCTGCCGTCGGCGGCGGTGATCTGGCTGACCACATAGGGCTGCATCAGGTGGCCGCCGTTGATGACAGCCGCGGCGGCGGTGATCATGCGGATGGGCGTGGTGGTGAAGCGCTGGCCGAAGGAGGCCGCCGCCAGGTCCACGTTGGTAAACTCGTCCCGGGGCCAGACGATGCCGCTCCCCTCGCCCTGCAGGTCCACGCCGGTCTTTTCCAGAAAGCCGAAGTCCTCCAGGTAGTCGTAGAACTTTTCCGCACCCAGCCTCTGTCCGATCGTGACGAAGGCGGGGTTGCAGGAGTTGGCCACCGCCAGGGCCAGGTCCTGGTCCTTGTGGCCGGGCGCACGCCGGGAACACAGGATGGGGCTGGACCAGCCGTCCACCATGATGTAGCCGGGGCAGTAGAAGTGGTCGCTCTCGCTGACCACCCCCTCCTCCAGGGCGGCGGCCAGGACGATGGACTTGAAGGTGGAGCCCGGCTCGTAGGTGGTGCCCACCGAGCGGTTGGCCCACTGCTCATAGAGCACGTTCTTTTCCGCCTCGGAAATGGCTGTCTCCTTGGCCTCCTCGGCGGTGGCCCCCGCCTCCAGGGCCTTCTGATAGGCCTCTTCCTTGGTGTAGTCCCCGCTTTGTACGTCCTCCAGGTACTGGCTGAGGATGGGGTCGGTCACCGTCCAGGGCTCGTTGGGGTCAAAGGTGGGAGAGTTGGCCCAGGCCAGGATCTCCCCGGTGTTGGGGTCCATGGCGATGCAGAAGCCGCCGTCCTCCACATCGAACTGCTCGATGCCCTTTTGCAGGATGCTCTCGCAGAAGGCCTGGATGGTGGAGTCGATGGTGAGGGTCAGGCTGTTTCCGTCGGTGGCGTCAAAGTAGTCCTGGAACCAGTAGAGCATCTCGGTGCCCACGCCGTCCACGGCGGTGACCACCCGGCCGCTCTCGCCGGAGAGGACGCTCTCATACTGGGCCTCGATACCGTAGGCGCCGGTATTGTCCACGTTGGGGTTCACCCAGCCGATGACCTGGGACGCCAGGCTGCCCTTGGGATAGTATCGTTTGGAGGTGGGGATGAGGTAGATGCCGCTGATGTGGTTGTCGCTGATGAACTGCTGGACGGCCTCCGACTCCTCGGGCTCCACCCGCCATTTGATCATCTCGTACATGGACTCCTCTTTGGCCAGCCGGGTCAGCAGGTCGGCCTCCTCCAGGTCCAGGATCTCCGCCAGGCCGGAGGCGATGAGCTGCGCCGTGGGCTCCGGGTAGTCCAGGGTCTCCCCGTCCTCGGCGGCCTTCTCGGCCTTATCCTGGTAGTCGGCCTGGCACTGGAGGATCTCCTTGGGGGAGAGCTGGACGTTGTACACCGTGGCGCTGAGGGCCAGGGGGACGCCGGCGCTGTCGTAGATGGTGCCCCGGTTGGCCTCCACGGTGGAGTCCGCCGTCTGCTGATCGGCCACCAGCTCCCGATAGCGGTCATAGTCCTGGATCTGGATCTTCCACAGCTGGAAAAACAGGGGGATAAAGGCGGCCACGCCGAATACCCCCATCAGCACCAGGGTGCGGATGAGGATGGTGCGGTTGGCCCGGCGGTCAGGCTGCCGCCGCACCGGCTCTTCTCTTTTGCGTCTGGGCATGGAGGTCACCTCGCCTGGAATGGGTCCGGCCGCACCGGGCCAGATACCGCAGGAGGGCGTAAGAAAATCCCTTTTCTTACGCCCTCACGGTTCGGTCATTGGATGGTTGGGCCGTCCCGGGGGCAGCCCGTTGTCTGTGTATGGGGTCTGCAAAGAACTATATGGCCTGGGTCACCGGAAATATGACACCACATCGTCCCAGAGCGCGCGCAGGCTGTCCACAAAGCCCGCCGCGCCGGTCCGGACCTCCTCCTGGTCGAAGAGGGTGACCGAGTCGGGCTCGGACAGGTCCACATAGATGGTCTGCCCGTTCTGGGGCTTGACCATGGTCCCGTCGGCGGTCATGGCCGCCTCGATGCCCTCCAGGTCGTAGGCCAGCTCGTACTGGGCCCGCAGGCGGGCCTCCTCGGTGCGCAGCTCGGTCATCTCCCCCCGCAGGTCCACCACCTGCCGGGAGATGGTGGTCAGGCTCACATAGCTGAACAGCAGCAGCACGGCAAACACGCCGATGGCCAGAAAGCCAGCCACGGCAAAGGGGGACACCGCCCCCGCCTCCCGCACCCGCACCCGGGGCCGGGCCACCGCACGCTCCCGGGGCCGCACCAGGGGCCGGGGCTGCAGGACCTCCTCCCGCTGGAGCTGGCGGGCGGCGGAGCCGTCATAGGCGGCGGCTGTCATTTCTCCGTAGTTATCGTACCTGAGTTTGCGCTTGACGGCAGTCGCCATGGCTCCCACTCCGTTCTCCTTGGTATGTCGGACAAAGATATGCGCCGCGGCGCCGGGCGCCGCTACAGTTTTTCGGCCGCGCGCAGCTTAGCGCTGCGGGCGCGGGGGTTCTCCTCCAGCTCCGCCGCCCCGGCGGTGACGGGCTTGCGGGTAAGCAGTTTCACCTGGGGCTTTTTGCCGCACACGCACACCGGGAAGTCCGGCGGGCAGGTGCAGCCCCTGGCCAGTTCCGCCAGGGCGTTTTTCACGATGCGGTCCTCCAGGGAGTGGAAGGAGATGACGGCCAGCCGCCCCCCGGGGTTGAGCCGGGGCACCGCGGCGCGCACCATTTTATCCACCGCCCCCAGCTCGTCGTTCACCGCGATGCGGATGGCCTGGAAGGAGCGCTTGGCTGGGTGCTGCTTCTCCCGCAGGGCGGCGGCCGGCATAGCCGAGCGGATGACCGCCGCCAGCTCCCCGGTGGTCTCGATGCTCTTTTGGTCCCTTGCCCGGACGATGGCGCCCGCGATGGCGGGGGCAAACCGCTCCTCCCCGTACTGCCAGAGGATGCGCCGCAGCTCCTCCTGGGGCCACTCATTGACCACCGTCCGGGCGGTCAGGGTATCGGTCTGATCCATACGCATGTCCAGGGGGGCGTCGTGCTGGTAGGAGAAGCCCCTGGACGGGTCGTCCAGCTGGGGGGAGGACACCCCCAGGTCGAAGAGCATGCCGTCCACCCCGTCCAGGCCCAGCCCGTCCAGGATGGCGTCCAGCTCACAGAAGTTGCTGTGCACCAGGCTCACCCTGTCCCGCCAGGGGGCCAGGGCCTCCTCCGCCGCGTCCAGGGCCGCCTGGTCCCGGTCCACGCAGATGAGCCTGCCGGCGGTGAGCCGCTTTGCGATCTCCCGGCTGTGGCCCGCCCGGCCCAGGGTCCCGTCCAGATACACCCCGTCGGGGCGGATATTCAGCGCGTCCAGGCACTCCTGCAGAAGCACCGGCTTGTGGGAAAATACCTGTCCTTCCATCTCAGAACCCCAGGGCCTCCATGCAGGCGGACATCTTCTCCGGGGTCATCTCCTCGTCCTCCTGGGCCTGCCAGGCGGCGGCGGACCAGATCTCCGCCCGGTCGTGGACGCCGATGATGACCACGTCCTTGTCCAGCCCGGCGTACTTCCTCAGCTTCTGGGGAATGACGATGCGGCCCTGGCTGTCCAGCTCGCACCTGGCGGCGTTGGCGAACAGGGGGCGCATGGCCTTGGACTGGCTCATGGGCAGGGAGGCGAACTTTTCCGTAAACCGATCCCAGGTCTGCTGGGGGTAGATGGCCAGGCAGGCGTCCACCCCCATGGCCAGGTAGAAGGTGACCCCCAGCTCCTCCCGGAGCTTGGCGGGGATAAAGAGGCGGCCCTTGGCGTCGATGCTGTGCTCGTAGGTCCCGGTCACGCCCCTCACCTTCCTCCACTTTACTGTCTATTTACGGAGTTTTCCTCCACTTTGCCCCACTTGCCCTTTTAGTATAAATGCTCTGTTACAGAATTGCAATAGTTTTTTCTTCTTTTTTGACGGGAAAAATGCCGAATTTCCCTGTCGAATCCGGCATTTCCAACATAAAAAACATATGTTCGATTTTCCGCGGTTACAAAGAGATACAAAAACCACCATACCTTGTGGTATGGTGGTTTCTGGTACCCATATCTCGTTTTATGGTAACTAAGGCGCTATGCCGGCCGGGCCTTACGCATCGGCCTCGGCGTCATAGGGCTGCCGGCCGGTGGGGGCGCCTCCGCCGGCCAGGGCGCGGAACCGCGCTCTGGACTTTTTGATCTCGTCATAGGCCTCCGCCACCGCCTCCTCCGTGCGGCGCAGAGCGTCCTCACAGTAGTCGTTGGCGGCCTTCCGCAGGTCGCGGCTGCGCTCCTCGGCGGTGCGCATCATCTCGTTGGCCTTCTGCTTGGCCTGGGCCAGGACCTCGTCCTCGGCCACCATCTGCTTGGCCTGATCCTCGGCCTGCTTGCGGATGAGCTCCCCCTCCCGCTTGGCCGAGGCGATATACTCCGTCCGGGCGGCCAGGAGCTTTTTGGCCTCGGCCAGCTCCATGGGGAACTGGGCCCGGATCTCGTCCAGCAGGTCCAGCGCCTTGTCCCGCTCCAGGATGCACTTGTCGCTGCTCAGGGGCATGCTTTTGGCCTCGTCGATCATCTCAAAGAGCATGTCCAGTAATTCTTCCACGCCGGTGGCCATCAGCCATCCCTCCTGCTGTCCATTTTTCGCTGCACGTCGCCGATGATCTCCCGGGGGAGGAAGTCGGACAGATCCGCCCCATACCGGGCCATCTCCTTGACCATGCTGGAACTGACATAGGTGTATTTGGGGCTGGAGGGCAGAAACATGGTCTCCAGCCGGGGGTTGAGCCTGCGGTTGATCAGGGCCATCTGCAGTTCGCTCTCATAATCGGACACCGCCCGCAGGCCCTTCACCAGGGTGCAGGCCCGCTTCTGCCGGGCATACTCGGCAATGAGGGTGTTGGAACTGTCCACCTCTACATTGGGCAGCTTGGCCACCACCTTGCGGATCAGCTCCACCCGCTCGGCCTCGGTGAACAGGCCCCGGTTGACCTTTTCGGAGTTGACCAGCACGCAGACGATGAGCCGGTCAAAGCAGACGGCGGCCCGCTTGATGATATTCAGGTGCCCCAGGGTGATGGGGTCGAAGCTGCCCGGATAGATGGCAGTTTTCACTGGGCCTCACGTCCTTTTGCCCCGGCCCGTCAGACCGCCCGGTGATACAGGGTGATCTTGATCTTGCCGTAGCGGTAATCCCGCCCCTTCGCATAGGGGGCGGCCAGCTCCGGCAGGGCGCTTTCGGCGGCGCTTTCGCAAACTATTATACCATGTTCCGTCACAATGTCAATCTCAGCGATGGTCTCCAGGGCCTTTTCCAGCATCCCCGTGCCGTAGGGCGGGTCCAGGAAAATGAGGTCGAATTTCTCCCGGCAGCCGGTGAGAAAGGCCAGGTAGTCCCCCTGGATCACCTTTCCCCGCTCGGCAAGGCCGGTGTGGGCCAGATTGTCCCGGATAACTGCCGCCGCCTCCCGCCGCAGGTCCACGAAGGTGCAGGCTGCCGCCCCCCGGGACAGGGCCTCGATACCCAGCTGCCCCGTGCCGCCGAACAGGTCCAGCACCCGCCGGCCCTCGATATCGAACTGGACGATGTTGAACACCGACTCCTTCACCTTGTCGGTGGTGGGCCGGGTCTCCAGGCCGGGCAGCTCCTTCAGCCGCCGGCCCCGGGCCGTGCCTGTGATAACGCGCATGGCGCTTCCTCCTTGTTGTCGCTTATTCCGGCAGGGGGCCGGTGCCGTCCCAGTAAAACCGGGTGCCCGTGGCCTCGGGCACGCTCAGGTAGTCCCACTGGTGGTCGGTGTCCCGCAGGTAGTCGCTGGTCACGTTGAAATAGCGGTGGTGGAGCCGGGACCCGGCCTCGCCGGCGGTATTCTCCCCGCCGGTGGGGTCGTTCCAGGTTGGGTCCACCGCGTACCACTCCCCCTCCAGGCGCACCAGGTTCCAGGCGTGGTCGCTGGTGGAGCCGTAGGAGGCCCCCACCACCGTGATGCACTCCACCCCCGCCAGGTCCATGAGCAGCTGGAACGTGGTGGCGTACCCCAGGCAGATGCCGTAGCCCCCCACCAGCATGCCGTAGGGGTTGGTGTTGTCCGGCCGTCCCTGGGGCGTGGCGTGGGCGTAGACCGTTCTGTCATAGCTGCCCAGCTCCAGCAGGGCGTCATGGAGGGCCAGCTCCTTTTCAAGGTCGGTCATGCCCTGGGTGACATGCTCGGCAAAGAGCGCCCGGCAGGCGGACAGGATGGCGGCATCCTTCCCGCTCAGGCCGCTCTCATCCCCGCTCTCCCAGGCCGCCAGGATGGCGGAGGTGTCGTAGAGGGTCATATCGTGCTCGTTGGGCGGGTCGAAGGGGACGAAGGCGCTGACGTCCAGGGTGGCCTCCGGCGTCGGGGCGGGGGTGGGCTCCGAAACGGGCGAGGGCTCCGCGGACGGGACGGGGGTGGGCTCCGGGGCGGGAGCGGGCGCTTCGCTCTCCGCCGGGGCCTCCGTCTCCGCCGGAGAAGGGCTCTCCGCCGAAGGCAGGGCCTCCTCCCCGGCCGCGGCGGCCAGGAAGGCCTCCTCCGCCCCCGCCGGGTCGGCGCAGGCCAGGAGGGCGGCATAACCCGCCGCGGACACCACCCGGGCCTCCTCCAGCAGAGCAGCCTGGTCGGGGGCGTAGCCGAAGAAGTCCCCGGTGCGGCTCTGCCTGTGGGCCTCCAGGGCCTGGGTCACGGCCTGGGCATAGTCGGCCTGGGCCAGGCGGAGGACGATCACCTCCCGGGCGTCCACCCCGGAGGCCAGGTACACCGCCCCCTCGGTCCACTGTCCCTCGTCGATGCCGCAGATATCGCTCAGATAGGCGTCCCGCTCCTCCCCCTCCAGGGGCTCCAACCCGGCGGGGTCGGGCTGGCTGTCCAGCACGGCCCGTGCGATCTCCTCCACGTGCACATAGTCCGCCGGGGCGCTCTCGACGGCGCTCTCCGGCCCGGCGCAGGCGCACAGGGCCAGCAGGAGCAGCAGGGCCGGGATCAAACGCTTCATGGCTCCTCCCCCTCCCGGCGCTCCCGGAAATAGCCGTACACCGCTTTGGCGGTGTTCCTGGGCACGGCCTGCTCCAGCTCCGCCAGGGGGGCGGCCCTGATGTTCTTCACGCTCTTGAAGCGCTTTAAAAGCTCCGCCCGGCGCTTTTCCCCCACGCCGGGTATTTTGTCCAGCACCGAGCCCCTTACCCGCTGATTCTGCTGCTGGCGGTGGAACTCGATGGCAAAGCGGTGGGTCTCCTCCTGGATCTGGCCCACGAGGGAGAACACCGCCTGGTTTGTCTGAATGCCGATCTCCCGGCCCCCGGGGGTGACCAGGGCGCGGGTGCGGTGCCGGTCGTCCTTCACCATGCCGAACACGGGGATGGACAGGCCCAGCTCCTCCAGCACCCGCACCGCCACGTTGGCGTGGTTCACGCCGCCGTCGATGAGCAGCAGGTCCGGCTTGTCCGCGAACTTCTCGTCCCCGTCCAGGTACCGCTGGAACCGGCGGCGGAGCACCTGGTCCATGGAGGCGTAGTCGTCGGGGCCGTCCATGTCCTTGAGCTTGAAGCGGCGGTAGTCCCGCTTCAGGGGCCTGGCGTTGACATACACCACCATGGAGGCCACGATGTCGTCGGAGCCCTGGTTGGAGATATCGTAGGACTCGATGCGCCGGGGGGGAGCCTCCAGCCCCAGCATCCGGCCCAGCAGCTCCATCAGCTTGCTCTGCCGCTCCTCCCGGGTGGTCCAGCGCTCCACCTCCTCGGCGGCGTTGGTGTTGGCCAGGCGGATCAGATCCATCTTGGCCCCCCGCTGGGGGGTGAGCAGCTCCACCTTGTGGCCCGCCTGCTCGGAAAACAGCCGCATGAGGGGCACCGCGTCCTCCAGCTCGCAGGGCAGCAGCACCTGCCGGGGCAGCCGGCCCCGGGGGACGTAGTACTGCCGCACCAGGGCGGAGAGGATGTCCGCCCGCTCCTCCTCCATGGGGGTGTCGATGAGCTCCCAGTCCTTGGCGGCCAGGTCGCCCCCGGCGAAGTGGAGCACCACGAAGCAGCTCTTGGTGGCCTCCCCTTTGAAAAAGCCCACCACGTCGGTATCCGCCAGGGAACCGGCCACCACCTTCTGCCGCTTGCCCAGCAGCTCGATGGCCCGATAGCGGTCCCGCAGCTCGGCGGCCTTTTCAAAGCGCAGTTCCTCCGCCGCCCGCTCCATCTCCGCCTGGAGCTCCTCCCCCACCTCCTGGAATTTGCCCTCCAGCAGGCGGACGGCCTGGTCGATGGCCTCCCGGTAGCGGGACTGTTCCATCTCGGGCCGACAGTAGCCGTCGCACTGGCCCATGTGGTAGTTCAGGCAGGGCCGCTCCTTCCCGATATCCCGGGGGAATTTCCGGGTGCAGGAGGGCAGCTTCAGGGCCACGCGCAGCGCGTCGATGATGTTCTGGCTGTTCCCCCGGCTGCCGTAGGGGCCGAAGTACCTTGCCCCGTCCTCCGCGGCCCGGTTGGCCAGGGAGAACCGGGGATAGGGATCCTTCACCGTCAGGCGGATGTAGGGGTAGCCCTTGTCGTCCTTGAGCAGGATGTTGTACCGGGGCTGGTGGCGCTTGATGAGGGAGTTCTCCAGCACCAGGGCCTCGAACTCCGAGTCGGCCACGATCACGTCGAAGTGGTCGATCTGGCTCACCATGGCCCGGGTCTTTTCCGTGTGGGCGGCAGAGTCCTGAAAGTACTGGGAGACCCGGTTCTTCAGGGCCTTGGCCTTGCCCACGTAGATGACCGTGTTTTTGGCGTCCTGCATGATATACACGCCCGGCTTCAGCGGCAGGGCGTGAGCTTTTTCTTTTAACTCGTCGAAGGTCATAGTAGAAGCTTCAGCCCTCCCTTCCCCTGTCGGTCTCTTCACGCCCTGCCGCCGGGAGCGGCAGCGACCCCGGCGCCTTGCGCCGTCCGAGCGTTTGGCCGGAGGCCAAACCTCGCCGCAGGGGCAATTCACTTGCCCCGAGGATGTCAAATCATCCCCTGGGGGTCCCCAAATGCGCCGGGCGCGTTTGGGGGGATGGGGCGTGGGCTTTTTCTTTCAGTTCATCAAATGTCACAGCTCGTAGGGGCCGATGACCACATCGGCCCGCGCCCTCCTTTCCGCCAGGCTTCTCACGCCCTGCCGGGCGGGCGCGCCGAGGTCGCCGCGCCCCGCTGGCGGAGCTTCGCCGCGCCGTAGGGCGGGGGCTTGCCCCCGCCGCCTGGTCCACCCTTCCCGCGACTGCGCCCCCATATCAAAAAAAGCGCCGCAGCTGCGGCGCTTTTTTCTCTGGTTGACTTACTCGGCAAAGTTGGTGGAGATCAGCTCGATGAGAGCCTCCACAGCTTCCTTCTCGTCGGGGCCGTCTGCAATGAGGTTGATGGAAGTTCCCTTGACGATGCCCAGAGAGAGCACGCCCAGCAGACTCTTGGCATTCACCCTCCGCTCGTCCTTCTCCACCCAGATGGAGCTCTTGAACTCATTGGCCTTCTGGATGAAGAACGTGGCCGGCCTGGCGTGCAGCCCGACCTGGTTGTTCACGACTGCCTCTTTCATATACATCGTACGTTTCCCCCCAAGATGGATTCGCATACTTCGTATAATAGGATAGCAAATTTATCCCAAACCGTCAATGACAAAATACACAAATTCCGCATAGGAAACTGGTTTGATTGACGAAGCGGCCCTTTTTGTCCGCTGTATGCAAACATTCGTCCGCACTTTGCGGAGGAGAGGACCCGCCCGCCCGGCTGCGGCCGTCCCTTTTGCAAGGGCGGGAGCCGCTCTACCGCAGCTCGGCAATGGTCACGCCGTCCTCTCCCTCGCCGTAGCGGCCGGGGCGGAAGGACTTCACATAGCGGCTGCGCTTGAGGTGCTCCCGGACGGCGCGGCGCACCGCGCCGGTGCCCTTGCCGTGGATGATGCGCACCTCGTTGAGCTTGCCCATGACGGCGCTGTCCAGGAACTGATCCAGGGCGGCCACCGCCTCGTCGGTCATCATGCCCCGCAGATCCACCTCGGGGGAGGCCCCCAGGGCGCGGAGCTTGTGCTCGGCCCGCTGGACGATCTTTTTGGCGGACTGGGCGCTCTCCCCCTCCACCACCCGCACCTCGTCGGGCTTGGCGGTGATCTTCAGGATGCCCGCCTGGAGCTGGAGGGAGCCGTCCTTGTTCACGGCGAGCACCTGGGCCTTTGTGCCCATCTTCACCAGCTCCACCGTGTCCCCCGCTCTCGCCGGGCGGGTGGGGGGCGGGACGGGGGCCTGGGGCCGCTGGCCCAGCTTCCCCTCGGCCTCGTTGAGCTGGTGGAAGAGGGCGGCGCGCTCGTCGTTGACCCGCTGCCAGTCCTCCTCCTTCCGCTGGCGGCGGCGCATCTCGTTGAGCTCCCGGAAGGTCTGCTCGGCGGTGTCCCGGGCCCCGTCCAGGATGGCCCGGGCCTCGGCCTGGGCCTTCTCCACCGTCTTGGCCCGCTCCGCCTCCATCTGGGCCTTGTATTCCCGGGAGGCCTTGGCGGTCTCCTCCATCTCCCGGCGGAGGCGGGCGGCGGCCTCCTTCTCCTTCTCCATGGCCCGGCGCTGCTCCTCCAGCTGGGTAAGCACATCCTCGAAGCGGACGTTCTCCGCGTCCAGGCGGGCGGCGGCCTTCTGGATGATCCCATGGGGCAGGCCCAGCCGCTCCGAAATGGCGAAGGCGTTGGACTTGCCGGGGATGCCGATGAGCAGCCGGTAGGTGGGGGCCAGGGTGTCCACATTGAACTCGCAGGAGGCGTTCTCCACCCCCGGGGTGGTCATGGCGTACACCTTCAGCTCCGCGTAGTGGGTGGTGGCGGCCACCAGGGCCCCCAGGCCCCGGGCGGAGTCGATGATAGCGGCGGCCAGGGCGGCCCCCTCGATGGGATCTGTGCCCGCCCCCAGCTCGTCAAAGAGGATCAGGGTGTCCCCGTCGGTCTCCTGCAGCATGCCCACGATGTTCACCATGTGGGAGGAGAAGGTGGACAGGCTCTGGGCGATGGACTGCTCGTCCCCCACGTCGGCCAGCACCCGGTCGAACACCCTGACGCGGCTGTCGTCCCCCACGGGGATGTGGAGGCCGCACTGGGCCATGAGGGTGAGCAGGCCGATGGTCTTGAGGGTGACGGTCTTGCCGCCGGTGTTGGGGCCGGTGATCACCAGGGTGTCGAAGTCCTCCCCCAGCATCAGGTCGTTGGCCACCGCCTTGTTGGGGTCCAGCAGGGGATGGCGGGCCTTCCGCAAATACATCCCCCGGTTGGACAGCCGTGGGGCGCAGGCCCGCATGCGGTAGGACAGCTGGGCCTTGGCAAAGATCACGTCCAGCAAAATCAGCAGGTCGTAGTCCTGGGCGATGTCCGCCTGGAACTGGGCGCACTCGGCGGAGAGCTCGGCCAGGATGCGTTCGATCTCCTTCTCCTCCCGGGACTGGAGCTCGCGCAGCTCGTTGTTGGCCTTCACCACCCCCATGGGCTCGATGAAGAAGGTGGAGCCGGAGGAGGACACGTCGTGGACCAGGCCGGGCACGTCGTTTTTGTGCTCCGACTTCACGGGCACCACATAGCGGTCGTTGCGCTGGGTGATAATGGCCTCCTGGAGGTACTTGGCCTGGTTGGAGGAGATGAGCTTGTTGAGGATGTCCCGCACCTTGGAAGCAGTGGCACGGATGTGCCGGCGGATGGAGGCCAGCTCGGGGCTGGCCGCGTCGGCGATCTCGTCCTCGGCCAGGATAGAGCCGGTGATCTTGTCCTCCAGAAAGCGGTTGGCGGTGAGGGAGCGGAACAGGTGGTCGATGCAGGTTTTGGCCCGGTCCCCCTCCCCCTCGCCGTAGTCCCGGGCAGAGCGGGCGGCCCGCAGCACGGCGGCGATGTCCAGCAGCTCCCGGGTGTTCAGCGCGCCCCCCATCCGGGCCCGCTGGAGGGAGGCCGCCACCGGCTTCACCCCGGCAAAGGAGGGGGAGCCCCGCAGGGCGGTCATCTGCACGGCGGCGGAGGTCTCGTCCAGGGCCCGCTGCACGTCGTCGGCGTCGGTACAGGGCCGCAGGGCCAGGCAGCGCTCCTTCCCCTCCTGGGTGGCCGCCTGCTCGGCCAGCTTCTCCAGCACCTTCGGCAGCTCCAGGGTCTGTATGGATTTTTCAAATAAATCGGTCATAGCTTGTTTATCATCCTAAATTGATGGTTTTTCAGGTGCGGGCGGACGCTTCACCCCAGCAGCTCACACCGCAGGGCAAGCACCGCCCGGCCGCCCACCCGGACCTTGACGGTCCCCGCCGTCTCCGTGATGCGGCTGAGGATCTCGGAGGGCTTGCCCATCTTCTCCCCCTGGACGAAGCGGTTCTCCGCCCCGGCCTTCACCAGCCCCCGGCGGTAGAGGTAGTAGGTCAGGGCCCCGTTGGAGGTGCCGGTGGCCGCCTCCTCGGGGATGGCGTACAGGGGGGCGAAGTTGCGGCAGTGGGCCGCGGCGTCGGCGGTGTTGGGGCAGAACATGTGGACACCCACCACGCCGTACCGCTCCGACAGGCGGGTCACCTCCCCCTCGTTCTGCACCGCCCGCTCCAGGGCGGCCAGATCCTTCACGGGCAGGAGGATATCCAGCAGGCCGGTGCTCACCGCCTGGGCCGCCAGACCCTCTGGCCGGTCGGCCAGGGTCAGGCCGTAGGCGGCGTACAGCTCCGCCTGCTCCTCCTCGTCAAAGGCGCGCCCGTCCTGCGGGGCGGCCATATCCATCCACACCGCGTCCGCCCCCACGCCGATCTCCAGATCGCCGGAGCGGGTGTGCAGGGCGTAGTCCCCCGGCCCGATGGCCCCGGTGTCCCGCAGGACGGTGAAGGAGGCGATGGTGGCGTGGCCGCACAGGTCCACCTCCTCGGCAGGGGTGAAGTAGCGGATGTGGAAGGATCTCTCCCCGGTGCGGCGGACAAAGGCGGTCTCCGAGTGCTTCAGCTCCCCGGCCAGGGCCCGCATGAGCCCCTCCTCCGGGAAATCCTCCGCCCCCAGCAGGGCCACCCCCGCCTGGTTGCCGGAAAAGCGCCGGGTGGTAAATGCGTCGGCGATGTACAGTTCCATGTCAAAGCCCTCCTTGCAGTTGCTTATAAAAATCCAGTGTGGAAAAGCCCCGGTCCAGCTGGGTGAGGAGGAACCCCTCGCACACCCGGCCCAGGCAGGCCAGCCCCGCCGGGTCCAGCCGGAAGGAGAAGAGCCGCTTGGGGTCCCCGTAGACGATGTGCCGCAGGGCGGCCAGGGCCCCCCCCTCCAGGGGGACATCCTCCCCCTCCCCCACCTGGCAGGCGGCGCAGTGGAGCACCCCCTCGGCCAGGTGGAACCGGGGCCGCTCCGGCTCCGGCACCCCGCAGACGGCGCAGGCGTCCGCCAGGGGCTCGTACCCCTCCAGGCACATGAGCCGCAGCTCAAAGGCCGCCTTCACCAGGGCCTGGGGCCGGTCCAGCTTGTCCAGGGCGTGGAGGCAGTTTAAGATCAGGGACAGGGCCGGCGGGTCGGGCCGGCCCTCCACCGCCACCGCCTCCATCACCTCGGCGAAGTAGGAGCCCAGGGCCAGCAGCTCCACGTCGCTCTTCACGTGCCAGAACTGGCGGATGGACTCGGCCTCGCTGAGGGTGAACCGATCCCGGTATTCAAAAAGGGTCATGTCGGAGTAGACCAGCAGCTGGGCCGCGGCGGCCAGGGGGCTGCTCTTCCGGCGGCAGCCCCGGGCCTTCACCGTCCGCTTGCCCCCCTCGGCGGTGAGGACGGTGAGGATCTTGTCCGACTCTTTGTAGCTGACCTCCCGGAGCACCAGGCCCTGGGTGGTGATGTGCATGGGGGATCCCTCCCTTATGCACTTCAACACCAAAACGTGTGTTCACTTGTCAATGCGTGTTCACTCGTCCCGGTAGCCGAAGTTGTGGATCAAATTGATATTATCTCTCCAGTTCTGCTTGACCTTCACCCAGGTCTGGAGGAACACCCTGGCGTCCAGGAAGCGCTCCATGTCCGAGCGGGCCAGGGAGGAGACCTTTTTCAGCATGGCGCCCCCCTTGCCGATGATGATGCCCTTGTGGCTGTCCTTCTCACAGTAGATGGTGGCGTCCAGCTCCACCACCCCGTCCTCCCGCTCGTGGAAGCGGGTGATCTCCACGGCGGTACCGTGGGGGATCTCCTTGTCCAGGCAGAGCAGCAGCTTTTCCCGGATGATCTCCGCGCAGATCTGCCGCTCGGGCTGGTCGGTGATCATATCCTCGGGGAAGAGCCGGGGCCCCTCGGGCAGGAACCGGGCCAGGATGTCCAGCAGCTCCTGCGTCCCCTCGCCGTTTTTGGCGGAAATGGGCAGGATGGCGGCGAAGTCGTGGGCCGCGCCGTAGACCTGCATGACGGAGAGGAGCTGCTCCTTCTCCACCGTATCGATCTTGTTGATGACCAGCACGGCGGGGACGTTCAGGGCCTTGAGGCGCGCAATGAGCTCCGCCTCCGGCCCGCCGATGTGGTCGATGGGCTCCACCAGCAGGAGCACCGCGTCCACGTCGGCCACGCTCTGGCGCACCACATTCACCATGTAGTCCCCCAGCCTGGTGCGGGCGCGGTGCAGGCCGGGGGTGTCCAGGAACACGTACTGGCACTCCCCCCGCTCCACCACCCCGGTGATGCGGCTGCGGGTGGTCTGGGGCTTGTTGGTGACAATGGCCACCTTCTCCCCCACCAGGGCGTTGGTCAGGGTGGACTTGCCC
>CALXEB010000043.1 GCA_944387215.1 uncultured Flavonifractor sp.
GGCAAGGTCATCCAGAAGATCTGCGCCGACACCGGCGCCAAGATCGACATCGAGGACGACGGCACCATCTACATCGCGGGCACCGACAAGGCCTCCTGCGACGCGGCCAAGAAGACCATCGAGACCATCGTCTTCGTGCCCGAGGTGGGGCAGCTGTACTACGGCAAGGTGGTGCGCATCCTCCAGTTCGGCGCCTTCGTGGAGCTGGCCCCCGGCAAGGACGGCATGGTCCACATCTCCAAGCTGGCCGACCACCGGGTGAACAAGGTGGAGGACGTGGTCAACATCGGCGACATGATCTGGGTCAAGGTCACCGACATCGACGAGAAGGGCCGGGTCAACCTCTCCTACAAGGACGCCCTGAAGGAGATCAAGGCCAAGAAGGCCGCCGGCGAGCCCATCAAATAACAAATAAGACCGATCTGCCGGCACAGGCCAGAGCTTTTGCCGCGCGACAAGCCGCCCCGGCCACTGGCCGGGGCGGCTTGTCTGTTCCCCCGGACGGCCGGGCTGTGCGGGGCGTTTTTTTGTGTGACAATGGCGGCGGGATGTGGTATAGTATAGAAAATATAGTCTGCGAAAGGGTGGACGGACCATGGGAAAGAAGGCGCTGGGCTATCTGGCGGTGATCTTGGTCATTACGGCGGCGGTGCTGCTGATGATCGCCCTTCGGGGGGCGTAAAAGGCCCCCGCGCGGTCCATACTAGGTCCATAAGACCGGCAAAAACAAGAGACAGAGGTTTTACGATTGAATCATGAAAAGATCACCCTCCCCAATGGGGTGCGGGTGCTGACCAAGCGGGTGCCGGGGGTGCGCTCGGCGGCCCTGGGCATCTGGGTGGGCACCGGCTCCCGCCATGAGGGCGCGGGGGAGAGCGGCGCGGCCCACTTTATCGAGCATATGCTCTTCAAGGGGACCGCCCGGCGCACGGCCGGGCAGCTGGCCGAAGAGATGGACGCGGTGGGCGGGCAGGTGAACGCCTTTACCACCAAGGAGTGCACCTGCTTCCACGCCCGGGTGCTGGACACCCATCTGCCCCAGGCCGCCGACATCCTGTGCGACATGTTCTTCAACTCCAGGTTCGACGACGCCGACGTGGATACCGAGCGCGGGGTCATCCTGGAGGAGATCGGCATGTACGAGGACAACCCGGAGGACCTGTGTGCCGAGCGCCTGGCCGCCCGGGTGTTCCGGGGCACCCCCCTGGCACGGCCCATCCTGGGCCGGAAGACCACCCTGGAGAAAATGGACGGGGCCTGGCTGCGGGATTACCAGCGGCGGCACTACGGCCCTGACAGGATCGTGGTAGCCCTGGCGGGCAGCTTTACCGACGCCCATGTGGCCGACCTGGCCGAGCGCTTTTCCGGCCTGGAGCGCCGAAGCGCGCCTGTGGGCAGGCCCGCCTTCTATACCCCGGGCGTGACGGTGCGGAAAAAGGCCATCGAGCAAAACCACCTGACCCTGGCCTTTCCCGGCCTGCCCCTGTCCGACCCCAGGCGCTTCACGCTTCAGCTTCTGTCCTCCATCCTGGGGGGCGGCATGTCCTCCCGCCTGTTCCAGCAGGTGCGGGAGGAAAAGGGCCTGTGCTACGCCGTCTATTCCTATGGCACCTGCCATGACGACACCGGCTACTTCGGCATCTACACCGCCCTGGGGAAGGAGACCGAGCGCCAGGCCCTGGATACCATCCTGGCAGTCATCCGGGACTTTACCGCCCAGGGCCCCACCCAGGAGGAGCTGGACCGGGCCAGAGAGCAGTCCAAGGCCAACGTGCTCATGGGCATGGAGTCCACCCAGGCCCATATGAGCAGCCTGGGCCGGGGGGAGCTCCTCCAGGGCGAGGTGCTGGGGGAGGAGGAGATCATCGCCGCCTACGACGCCATCACCCGCGAGGACGTGCAGGCGCTGGCCGGCGAGCTGTTCCGATTTGAAAACGCCTCCCTCTCCGCTGTGGGCCGGGTGGGCCCGGCGGAGGCATATCAGGCCCTGCTGGGCTGAACCAGGAAAAAGCGCGCCCGCCGGAACTCCCGGCGGGCGCGTTTTTCTTCGGTTTAGGGCGGATCAGGCGTAGATGCGCGCCAGTTCTTCCACCACCTGGGCCACACAGCCCTCCTGGCAGGAGCACAGGACCCGGGCCCCCCAGTCCTTCACCTCGGGGGCGCAGTTGGCGGGGGCGAAGGGGATGGCGGAACGGGCCAGCATGGGGATGTCGTTCTGATTGTCTCCCACGCAGTAGACCTTTTTGGGGTCCATGCCCAGGTAACGGACCAGGTAGTCCACCATGCCGCCCTTGTTGCTCCCCTTGCGGGTGAGCTCCAGCAGCACCAGGTTGGAGAAAATGACCTCATACACGTCGCCCCAGCGCTCCAGCATGTATTGCTGGGTGCGCAGGAGCACGTCGTTTTTCTGCTGGAGGATGACCTTGCTCCAGGGCAGGGGCATCTGGCCGATGGGCACCTCCGCCGCCTCCATCCCCGCCCGGCCCAGGTGGTTCCGGGTGACGGCGTTGGGCTGGTAGACGTAAATATCGTCGTGATGGTAAGCCTCAAAGCCGATCTCCGGGATGGCCCGGGCCACCTGCTGCAGGTCCTCCCGCGCCCGGTCGGGCAGGAAGGTCTCATACACCATGCGCCCGGCCCGGAAGTCATACAGGGCCGAGCCGTTGGACAGGATCACAGGGGCGTTGATGGCGACGCACTGGGCGTGGGGCGCGAAGGTGGGGTGGGCCCGCCCGGTGGCCACGGTGAAGGTGCCGCCGCCTTTGACAAAATAATCGATGGCCTCCACATTGGCGGGGGGGACCCGCAGGTCGGGGCCGTACAAAGTGTCGTCAAAGTCGCTGACCAGCAGCACGCCGTCAAATTTGCCCAAATGTTATCACCTAATTCTTGATGGGACGGATGTCCGCCGCCAGGAAGTATTTCCGCAGGGGCTTGTAGAGCAGGGCGAACACCACCAGGCACAGGACCATGTCGATCAGCATGTAGCTGCCGTTATACACCAGGGAGTACATCCAGGGCTCGGTGAACGTGAGGTTGAACAGCTCCGTGGGGGCCACGATGGCGTAGATGGTGATGCCGCTGATGTAGTGGACGATGAAGCGCAGGACGCAGCCCAGGACGGTGCCGGCGAAGATGCCGCCCCTGCGGAAGCGGAACAGGCCCGCCAGACCCAGGGGGGTGAAGGCCACCAGGTAGTCCAGCAGCAGGGACTGCCAGCCCCAGGCGATGGCGCCGTCGATGAACATCTGCAACAGGCCGAAGGCAAAGCCCACCAGCAGGCCGGGACCGACGCCCCAGCGGATGGCGAAGAAGAAGATGGGGATCATGGCCAGGTCCACGGAGCCGCCGTTGGTGAACTGGATAAGCTTCAGGGCGTTGAGGACCAGGGCAAGGGCCAGCAGGATGGCCCCCTCGCACAGCATGCGGATGTACAGGTGGGACTTGCGGTTGGTTGCGGTAGACATGGGACATTCCTCCTAAAAATTCGTACCGCAGCGCAAACCCAATTTCTGCGCAATGCGGTACGGGAGAAACGACGCCCCTGAGTCGAATCCTCTTCCTACGCCGGCATTACCCGGATCAGGTTCAAGGGACACGGGCGGCACTACGCCCTGATCTCAGCCGGACTTGCGTCCAGCGCCCCTGGCTATTCGATTTGTTCTGCGGTCACAGCAAAGTTTATACCAACTTGGCCAGCTTTGTCAAGACTTCTTCAAACCAGGCGGGGAGGGGGCACTCCACGCTCACCCGCCGGCCGGTGCGGGGGTGGAGGAAGGACAGCCGCCTGGCGTGGAGGCACTGGCCCGCCAGCCCGGGGACCGGCTTTTTGGCCCCGTACACCGTGTCCCCCAGCAGGGGGTGGCCCACAAAGGCCAGGTGGACCCGGATCTGGTGGGTGCGCCCGGTCTCCAGCCGGCAGCGGATGTGGGTATGGCCGGGGTAGCGGGCGATCACCTGCCAGTGGGTCACCGCCGGCCGGCCGTTTCGCCGGTCCACGGCCATCTTCTTCCTGTCCGTGGGATTGCGGCCGATGGGGGCGTCCACCGTGCCGGCGTCCTCCCTCAGGCTGCCCACGCACACCGCCTCGTACTCCCGGTAGAGGGAGTGGTCCGCCAGCTGGGCGGCCAGGGCCTGATGGGCAAAGTCGTTCTTGGCCGCGATGATGAGGCCCGAGGTGTCCCGGTCGATCCGATGGACGATGCCGGGGCGCAGGGCTCCGTTGATGCCGGAGAGTGATTTTCCGCAGTGATATAACAGCGCGTTGACCAGTGTCCCGTCCGGGTGCCCCGCCGCAGGGTGGACCACCATGCCCACCGGCTTGTTGACCACGATCACGTCATCGTCCTCATACACCACGTCCAGGGGGATGTCCTGGGGGACGGCCTCCACCGGCTCCGGGTCGGGGAGGACCACCGCCAGCACGTCCCCGGCGGCAGCCCTGTAGTTCTTTTTTATCGGGGCGCCGTTCAGGGTGACGGCCCCCTCCTCCAGCAGGCGCTGGGCCGCCGAACGGGTGAGCTCCGGGGCCAGGCGGGCGATGAGCTGGTCGGCCCGCTCCCCGTTCCGGTCAGCCTTCAGCAGCAGGGGGGTCATCGCGCTTTTCCTCCTTGCCGTGGCACAGCAGGTAGTAGGCGCAGAAGGCGATCCCTCCGCACACCACGCAGATGTCTGCCACATTGAATACGGCGAAGTCCATGAACAGCGTTTCGAACATGTCGGTGACAAAGCCCAGCAGCACCCGGTCGATCAGGTTGCCGATGGCCCCGGCCAGCACCAGGGACAGGCAGAACATGGCAAAGGGCCGGGGAAATACCCGTTTGAAGAGCAGCACCGCCAGAAACACGGAGGCCGCCAGAGACACCAGGGCCAGCACCCAGGTGTGCCGGGAGAGGATGGAAAAGGCCGCGCCGGTGTTCTGTACATAGGTCAGCTGGAGAATGTGGGGCAGGAAGGGCACGTCCCCCCCCAGAGGGATATAGGCCCGCACCAGGAATTTGACCAGCTGGTCCAGGCCCACCAGGGCGGCCACGAGAACGGCGTAAAGCATGAGACAGGGCTCCTTTGAACGGCACAGACTTGGAACGGTTTGTGGCTATTGTACCATGCCGCCCCCCTCCGGGCAAGTCCAATCGGGGCAAAAGCGGCGAGTTTTAGGGGCATTGTATCGCGCTTTACATTCTTTTTCGCCCCACCCTGCCATACTGATGAAAATAAACCAAGCGGTCAGGAGGCTGTTTGTCATGAAAGAATTTCCCGTACGCAGGGCCGCGGTGCGCAAACCCAAGCCCGATCCGGCCACCCTGGTCTTTGGCCGGACCTTCACCGACCATATGTTCCTGATGGATTATACCGCCGGCCAGGGCTGGCACGACGGGCGCATCGTCCCCTACGGCCCCCTGGAGCTGGACCCCTCCGCCATGGTGTTCCACTATGCCCAGGAGGTCTTTGAGGGCCTGAAGGCCTACCGCGACCCCCAGGGGGGCGTGCAGCTCTTCCGGCCCATCGAGAACGCCCGGCGGATCAATTCCTCCTGCGAGCGCATGTGCATCCCCCCGATCCCGGAGGAGGACTTTGTGGCCGCCGTGGAGCAGCTGGTGCGCCTGGAGGCGGACTGGGTACCCTCCGCCCCCGGCACCTCCCTGTATATCCGCCCCTTCATCATCGCCACCACCCCCTCCCTGGGGGTCCACGCCGCCCACGACTATATCTTTGCCATCATCTGCAGCCCCGTGGGGGCCTATTACGCCGAGGGCATCGCCCCGGTGAAGATCTATGTGGAGAGCCAGGACGTCCGGGCCGTCCGGGGCGGCACGGGCTACACCAAGTGCGGCGGCAACTACGCCGCCTCCATCCGCGCCGGCGAGCGGGCGGAGGAGCACGGCTACGCCCAGGTGCTGTGGCTGGACGGCGTGGAGCGCCGGTATATTGAGGAAGTGGGCTCCATGAACGTCATGTTCCAGATCGGGGACACGGTGGTCACCCCCAAGCTCACCGGCTCCGTCCTGCCCGGCATCACCCGCAAGTCCTGTATCGAACTCATGCACGACTGGGGGCTGAAGGTGGAGGAGCGGCTGCTCTCCGCCCAGGAGCTCTTCGACGCCGGCGACAGCGGCGCGCTGAAGGAGGCCTGGGGCACCGGCACCGCCGCCGTCATCTCCCCCATCGGCGAGATGGGCTGGGAGGACCGGCACGTGGTGGTCCACGGGGGGACGATCGGCCCCCTGGCCCAGAAGCTCTACGACACCCTCACCGGCATCCAGTGGGGCACCTGCCCCGACCCCCACGGCTGGGTGGTGAAGCTGTAAAAAGCGGCGGAGAGGCGGATATTTACAAAACGTTCACAGGGAAGACATGGTTTGGCCTTATTTACAGGATATCATACAGACAGATTCAGAGATGAATCTGCGTGAGACCATCCTCCCAAACCAATTCCTCTCTTATCCCTCTCCAAACACCTTTGCAAACACACAACACACACCCAAAAAGCCCCGGCCGGAAGGCCGGGGCTTTTTGGCGCTGTTGCCGCATTGCATTTGCGGGGAAATTAAGGTATGATAATGCAGTTAAAAGGCTGCGGAAAAAGGAGGCGCCGTTTATGCGCGATGGATTTGTCAAGGTGGCCGCCGGCACGCCGGAGATCCGGGTGGCCGACTGCCGTTATAACGCCGAGCAGATCTTTACCCTTATGCGGGAGGCGGACAAGCAGGGGGTGCGGGTGCTGGCCCTGCCCGAGCTGTGCCTCACCGGCTACACCTGCGGGGACCTCTTCCTCCAGGACACCCTGCTGAAAGGGGCGGAGGAGGGCCTGGCCACCATTCTGGAGGCCACCAAGAACCTGGATATGCTCACCGCCCTGGGCCTGCCGGTGAAAAACCCCTGGGATGGCAAGCTCTACAACTGCGCGGCGGTCATCCACCGGGGGGAGATCCGGGGCCTGGTGCCCAAGACCTGGCTGCCCAACTACGGGGAGTTCTACGAGATGCGCTGGTTTGCCTCCGGCAAGGATCTGGACGCCTCCGTGGAGCTGTGCGGCCAGTCTGTGAGCCTGTGCACCAATTTGGTGTGGGCCTGCGACACCATGCCCGACCTGGTGGTGGGGGTGGAGCTGTGCGAAGACCTGTGGGCCTCCACGCCCCCCTCCGTGGCCCTGGCCCAGGCGGGGGCCACCGTCATCCTCAACCTGTCCGCCTCCGACGCCACGGTGGGCAAGGCGGAGTACCGCCGGGCCCTGGTCACCGGCCAGTCCGCCCGGCTGCTGTGCGGCTATGTCTACGCCAACGCCGGGGAGGGGGAGTCCTCCACCGACCTGGTGTTCGACGGCCACAGCCTCGTGGCCGAAAACGGCGCCCTGCTGGCCGAGCGGCGGTTTGCCTCCGGCCTGGCGGTCAGCGAGATCGACGTGGCCCGCCTGGCCTATGAGCGGCGGCGGATGAACACCTTCACGCCTCCCCAGCGGGACCCTGTGAAGGACATCAGCTGCCTGGGGGTGGGCCGGACGTTCTTCTCCCTGGAGCCGGGCACCACCACCCTCACCCGCCCCGTCAGTCCCACCCCCTTTATCCCCGAGGACGAGGCCGCCCGGGACGAGCACTGCGAGGAGATCATCCTCCTGGCCGCCCTGGGGCTGAAAAAGCGGCTGGAGCACACCCATGCCGGGGCGGCGGTGGTGGGCCTGTCCGGCGGGCTGGACTCCACCCTGGCCATCCTCATCACCGCCGTGGCCATGAAGCTGCTGGACCGGCCGGCCAGCGACATCATCGCCGTCACCATGCCCTGCTTCGGCACCACCGACCGCACCCGGGACAACGCCGTGGAGCTGGCCGGGCGGCTGGGGGCCACCCTCAAGCGCATCGACATCGGCGCGGCGGTGAAGCAGCACTTCCGGGACATCGGCCAGTCCATGGACAACCACGACGTGACCTTTGAGAACAGCCAGGCCAGAGAGCGCACCCAGGTGCTCATGGACATCGCCAACCAGTACGGCGGCCTGGTGGTGGGCACCGGGGATCTCTCCGAGCTGGCCCTGGGCTGGGCCACCTACAACGGCGACCACATGAGCATGTACGGCGTCAACGCCAGCATACCCAAGACCCTGGTGCGCCATCTGGTGTCCTACGTGGCCGGGGACAAGGCGGAGGAGGATCAGGCCCTGTCCAGCGTGCTGGAGGATATCCTGGACACCCCCGTCTCCCCCGAGCTGCTCCCCGCCGTGGGCGGGCAGATCGCCCAGAAGACGGAGGATCTGGTGGGGCCCTACGAGCTCCACGACTTCTTCCTCTACTACGCCATCCGCTGGGCCTTCCCGCCCCGGAAGGTGCTCCGCCTGGCCGAGCACGCCTTTGGCCGCAGCTATGACCGGGCCACCATCCTCAAGTGGCTGCGCACCTTCTACCGCCGCTTCTTCGCCCAGCAGTTCAAGCGCTCCTGCCTGCCCGACGGGCCCAAGGTGGGCTCCGTCACCCTCTCCCCCCGTGGTGACTGGAGAATGCCGTCGGATGCGGTGGCCTCCCTGTGGCTGGAGGAACTGGAGGGGTTGGAGTAAGTGAACATCTATCTGGATCTGTTCTGGACGTTTGCCAAGATCGGCGCGTGCACCTTCGGCGGAGGGTATGCCATGCTGCCCATCCTCCAGCGTGAGCTGGTGGAGAAGCGGGGCTGGGCCACGGAGGAGGAGCTGTCCGACTACTTCGCCATCGGCCAGTGCACCCCCGGCATCATCGCCGTCAACACCGCCACCTTTGTGGGACACAAGCAGCGGGGGACGGCCGGGGGCGTGACGGCCACCCTGGGGCTGGTGTTCCCCTGCCTGGTGATCATCATGATTGTGGCCGCCTTCCTCCAGAACTTCGCGGAGCTGCCGGTGGTGATCCACGCCTTCAACGGCGTGCGGGCCTGCGTGTGCGCCCTGATCCTGTCCAGCATCCTCAAGCTGCGGAAGTCCAGCGTGGTGGACGGCCCCACCACCGCCATCTTTGCGGCGGTGCTGGTGCTGGCGGTGGTGGGGAACTTTGTCACCGTGCCGGAGGGCGCGGCGGGGGCCGTGCTTGGCTTCGTCACCTCTCCCGTTGTGCTGGTGGTGGCCGCCGGCGTGGCCGGACTGTGCGTCCGGGCGGCGAAGGGGGGGCTGCGGAAATGATCTACCTGCGCCTGTTCTTTGAGTTTTTCAAGGTGGGCCTGTTCTCCATCGGCGGCGGGCTGGCCACCATCCCCTTCCTCACCGACCTGGGCAGCCGCACCGGCTGGTTCACCTCCGGGGAGCTGGCCAACATGATCGCCATCTCCGAGTCCACCCCCGGCCCCATGGGGGTCAACATGGCCACCTATGTGGGCTTCCACCTGCGGGGCATCCCCGGCGGCGTCACCGCCACCCTGGGCCTGATCTGCCCCTCCATCCTTGTCATCCTGATCATCGCCGGCTTTCTGAAAAAGTTCCGGGAGAGCCGGGGGGTGGACGCGGTGTTCTACGGCATCCGCCCCGCCTCCACCGCCCTCATCGCCGCCGCCCTGGCGGAGGTGTGCGCCATCGCCCTGGTGAACACCGGAACAGTGTTCGGTACTGCGGGTTTCTTTCAATGGAAGGCCATTTTCCTGGCGGCGGCGGTTTTTGTCTGCCTTCAGGTCAAGCCCCTGAAAAAGCTCCATCCTATCGTTTTCATCGCCGCCTCCGCCGTGGTAGGCGCGGTGTTACAGTTCTGAACCATGAAAAGCAGCCCCCCGCCTCCGGCTTTTGCCGGAGGCGGGGGCTTAGCTTGTCAAAAAGTCTCACTGAGTTTGCGCCCGCAGGCGCAAATAAAGTAGGATCCGTTTTCCCCGGCGACATGTGCGGCGGGGGGCTTGTTTACAGGACGCATCGCCCGCTCTGGTCTGCATAGTGGGCGTCGGCCCGCAGGGTGATCGTCCGGGGGCCGTCCCCCTCAAAATACAGGCGGAGGACGACGGGCACGTCCCCCGGCCCCGGGCCGTCCGCCGGGGGCACGGAGAAGACCCGGGAGGCGATAACTTCCTCCCCCTCCAGGGCCTCCGCCGAGACGGCCACCCGCCGCCCGGGCTGCACCCCCTCCAGGCGGAGAAGACACTCCAGCGTCTGCCCGCTCTCCGGGCGCAGGGCCCCCAGGCGGCAGACCGTCAGGCCGCCCTCCAGTTCCAGCTGGCGCTCCAGCACGGAAACCACCTCCTGAAAAGTCATACGGCGGAGATTGTACGCCGTATGTAACGGAGGCGGGGCGGCGGGCCGCCCCTTACAAGTCTATGCTCACCGCACCTGGCCGGTGCCGTAAATGACGTACTTGGAGCTGGTGAGCTCCTCCAGGCCCATGGGGCCCCGGGCGTGCATCTTCTGGGTGGATATGCCGATCTCCGCCCCCAGGCCGAACTCGAAGCCGTCGGTAAACCGGGTGGAGGCGTTGACGTACACCGCCGCGGCGTCCACCACGTCCAGGAAGCGCTGGGCGGCGGAGTAGTTTTCGGTGACGATGGCCTCGGAGTGGCCGGTGCCGTGCTGGGCGATGAAGTCCACCGCCTCGTCAAAGCCGCCCACTACCTTGACGGCCAGGATGTAGTCGCCGAACTCGGTGTCCCAGTCGGCCTCCTGGGCGGGGACCACGACGTCCCCCAGGATGGCCCGGGTCTCCGGGCAGCCCCGCAGCTGCACGTTTTTGGTCTGCAGCAGCTGCCAGGCCATGGGCAGGAAGTCCCGGGCGATCCCCCGGTCCACCAGCAGGCACTCGGCGGCGTTGCACACCGAGGGGCGGGAGGTCTTGGCGTTGAAGATGATGCGGGCGGCCATGTCCAGGTCGGCCCCCTCGTGGACGTACACGTGGCACACGCCCACGCCGGTCTCGATCACCGGCACCCTGGCGTTTTCCACCACGCTGCGGATGAGCCCCGCGCCCCCCCGGGGGATGAGCACATCCAGGTACTCCGTCAGGCCCATGAGCTCCCGGGCGCTCTCCCGGCTGGTGTCGGCCACCAGGGCCACGCAGTCCCGGGGCAGGCCGGTCTCCTCCAGGGCGTCCCGCATGGCGGACACGAAGGCCTGGTTGGAGCGGAAGGCCTCCTTGCCCCCGCGGAGGATGACCGGGTTGCCCGACTTCAGGCACAGGGCGGCGGCGTCCACGGTGACGTTGGGCCGGGCCTCGTAGATGATGCCGATGACCCCCAGGGGTACCCGGCGCCTGCCGATGACCAGCCCGTTGGGCCGGGCGGCCATTTTGGTCACCTCCCCGATGGGGTCGGGAAGGGCGGCCACCTGCCGCACCCCCTCCACGATGCCGGCGATGCGCCCCTCGTCCAGGGCCAGCCGGTCCAGCAGGGCGGGGCGCAGGCCGGCCTCCCGCCCCGCCGCCAGGTCGGCGGCGTTGGCCTGCAGGATGTCCGCCTGCCGCGACAGGATGGTCCGGGCGATGGCCTCCAGGGCGGCGTTCTTTTTGGCCGTGCCCGCCACGGCCAGCACCCGGGCGGCGTTTCTGGCCGCCAGGCCCTGGGTCTCCAGTGTGGTCATGTTCATTCCCTCCTTGCGTTCTGTGCGCGGCCGTCATGTATGGCGGCCCTGCGTTATAATGTGGCCGGGATGGCGAATGTGGGGATGCCATATATGGCTGGGAATACGTCCATAATAGCGGCCGCTTCCGGCCCCCTATCCCCGCCGGGCGGAGAAGCGGGTGCCCACGTCCTGGCCGGCCACGATGCCGTAAACCGCCTCCATGTTGTTCCCGTTGGCGATCACCATGTCGATGCCGCTCTCCAGGCAGAGCTGGGCGGCGTGGAGCTTGGTGGTCATGCCGCCGGTACCCCGCCAGGTGCCCGCCCCGCCGGCGGCGGCCTCCAGCTCCGGGGTGATGGCCTGTACATGGTGGATGAGCCGGGCCGACCGATGGGTGCGGGGGTCGGCGTCGTACAGCCCGTCAATGTCGCTGAGCAGGATCAGCAGGTCCGCCCCGCACAGCCGGGCCACCATGGCGGACAGGGTGTCGTTGTCGCCCAGCACCTTGCATTTTCCGGTCTCGATCTCCGCGGAGGACACCGAGTCGTTCTCGTTGACTACCGGGATGACCCCCAGCTCCAGCAGGGACTCGAAGGTGTTGCGCAGGTGCTCCGAGCGGACGGGGGCGTCCACGTCCTCCCCGGTGAGGAGGATCTGGGCCACGGTACGGTTGTACTCGGAGAAGAACTTGTCGTATACGTGCATCATCATGCACTGCCCCACCGCGGCGGCGGCCTGCTTCATCCGCAGCTGCGTGGGCCGCTCCGGCAGGCGCAGCTTCTTGGTACCGATGCCGATGGCGCCGGAGGACACCAGCACCATCTGGTGCCCCATGCCCTCCAGGTCGGAGAGCACCCGGGCCAGGCGCTCCATGTTATGTAAATTCAAGCTCCCCGTCTCCCGGGTGAGGGTGGACGTGCCCACCTTCACCACGATCCGGCGGAGCGGACGCTGCTGTTCCAAAACGCTCATCCTTCCGCGCTGATGTGTTCGCCGCCGCCTTACGGCGGTATGCGGCGCCACACCTATCATACCACAGGATGACATTGAGATAAAGTGTAAAAGCGAAAAGAAAAAGAAAAGAAATACAGAAAGAAAACCGATGATTTTAGTGCTTTTTCCCACTTTTGCAGTTGCAATCCCTGTTCATTTGGAGTACAATAGCCTCCGCTGGTGAAAAAGCGGAGGAAGAGGGGAGAAAACATGCTCAATCTGGTGCTGTTTGAGCCGGAGATCCCCCAGAACACCGGGAACATCGCCCGTACCTGTGCGGTGACCGGGTCCCGGCTCCATCTCATCAAGCCTCTGGGCTTCGACATCAGCGACAAGGCGGTCAAGCGGGCCGGCCTGGACTACTGGCACCTGGTGGACCTGCGGGTGTATGAAAACCTGGACGACTTTTTCGCCAAGACCGGCGCCCGGGACATCTGGCTGGCCACCACAAAGGCGCCCAGACCTTACACCCGGGCGGTGTTCCGGGATGGGTGCTGGCTCATCTTCGGCAAGGAGACCGCCGGCCTGCCGGAGCAGTTCCGGCAGGAGCACGCCGACCGCTGTATCCGCATCCCCATCCGGGCGGAGGCCCGGTGCCTGAACTTATCAAACGCCGCGGCCATCCTCACCTATGAGGCCCTGCGGCAGCTCGGCTTCCCCGGCCTGTCCGGGGAGGGCTCAATGAAAGGAGAGGCTTTATGAACTACAACAAAAAGACAGTCAAGGACATCGACGTGGCTGGCAAGAAGGTCCTGCTGCGGTGCGACTTCAACGTCCCCCAGGACAAGGCCACCGGCGCCATCACCGACGACAAGCGCATCCGGGCGGCCCTGCCCACTATCCAGTACCTGCTGGACCAGGGTGCGGCGGTCATCGCATGCTCCCACCTGGGCAAGCCCAACGCCACCTTTGACTCCTTTGTGAAAAAGCAGGCCGAAAAGGGTAAGGACCCCGCCGCCCTCACCGAGGAGGACTGGAAGAAGTCCCTCAAGAAGCTCTCCCTGGCCCCGGTGGCCCAGCGGCTGAGCGAGCTGCTGGGCAAGCCGGTGATCATGGCCGCCGATGTGGTGGGCCCCGACGCCACTGCCAAGGCCGCCGCCCTGCAGCCCGGCCAGATCATGCTGCTGGAGAACACCCGCTTTGAGAAGGGCGAGACCAAGAACGACCCCGAGCTGGCCAAGAAGATGGCCTCCATGGCCGACGTGTACGTGTCCGACGCCTTCGGCGCCGTCCACCGCGCCCACGCCTCCACCGCCGGCGTGGCCGACTATCTGCCCGCCGTGTCCGGCTTCCTGATCCAGAAGGAACTGGAGATCATCGGCGGCGCCCTGGCCGACCCCAAGCGGCCCCTGGTGGCTATCCTGGGCGGGTCCAAGGTGTCCTCCAAGATCGGCGTCATCAACAATCTGCTGAACATTGCCGACACCATCATCATCGGCGGCGGCATGACCTATACCTTCATCAAGGCCATGGGCGGCAGCGTGGGCAAGTCCCTGCTGGAGGCCGACTGGCTGGATTACTGCAAAGAGATGATCCAGAAGGCCAAGGACAAGGGTGTCAAGCTCCTGCTGCCCGAGGACTCCGTCTGCGCCAAGGAGTTCTCCGCCGACGCCCAGCCTGTCACCGTGGACTCCATGAACATCCCCGACGACATGATGGGCATGGACATCGGCCCCAAGGCCATCGCCGCCTATGCCGACGCGGTGAAGGACGCCGGCACCGTGATCTGGAACGGGCCCATGGGCGTGTTTGAGTTCCCCGCCTTCGCCGCCGGCACCAAGGCCGTGGCCGAGGCTCTGAGCCACTGCGGCGCCATCACCATCATCGGCGGCGGCGACTCCGCGGCCGCCGTGCAGCAGCTGGGCTATGCCGACAAGATGACCCACATCTCCACCGGCGGCGGCGCCTCCCTGGAGTTCATGGAGGGCAAGGAGCTGCCCGGCGTGGCCTGCCTGCTGGATAAGTAAACGATCCGTGCCGGGCAGCTCCGGGGTCCCCGCGCGAGCCCAGCGCAAGCGGGTCGCGTGGGGAGAGGAGGAGCAGCGAAATGAGTGAGCTTTCCCGCCTGCGGGGAAGCGAGGGATATGGAGCTTGCTCCGACGAGCCCGGCGTTGCCTGCCTGCTGGATAAGTAAACGATCCGTGCCGGGCAGCTCCGGGGTCCCCGCGCGAGCCCAGCGCAAGCGGGTCG
>CALXEB010000044.1 GCA_944387215.1 uncultured Flavonifractor sp.
GGTGGAACAGGTCCGTCAGATCCTCCTGGCTCCGCAGGTCCAGGCGGGACAGGTCCAGCCTGGACCTCAGGCGGTCCAGGACCGCCTCCGGCCCGGGCTGGGCCAGAAGGGCGCCGGGCTGCATCTGACGGTTGCGGCGGATGATCTCCGCCAGCTCCCGGCAGGGCCCGCCGCCCAGCCGGGAGGCGATCTCGTCGTACAGGTCCAGGAAAGCGGCGAACAGGTCTCCCCCCTCCCGGTCTAGCAGGGACGCGAAGCGCTCCACCAGCATGTCGCCGTAGCGCTCCATCAGGTAGCGGAACAGCTCCTCCTTGTCGGTGAAATACATGTAGAAGGAGCCGCGGGGGATGCCGGCGGCCTGGATGATGCGGTTCACCGACGCCTCCGCATACGAGGTGCGGGCAAATTCCGCCCGGGCGGCGGCAAGCAGGCGCTCCCGCTTTTCCTCCGGCAGGTTGTAAAAGGTGGTGCTGGGCATGGCGTTCCTCCCCCATATGACAGGCTGTCGTAATTTTAGGCGACAACCTGTCATAAGTCAAGGGGCCTTCCGCAAAGTTTCCAGTCCGTTCACATTTCCGCCTGACGGGGATAGCATAGCAGTCCGCTCCATAAATCGTCATGAAGGAAGGATTAAAAATTTCTTAAATCCTGCGTGTCAAAATTTTTCCACCCCGGAGGTATATCCCCCCGCCGGCCTGTCCACAATAGGCTCGGAGGTGTTAAGAAACATGAACAGACCGTTTCATCAGCGTTTCGGCGATTTCATAGAGGGGAAGGGCTTTTACATCGTCCTGCTCCTCTGCGTGGCCGCCATCGGCGTGTCCGCCTGGTTCCTGCTCTCCTCCCTGCTCGGGGGGCCGGAGGAGGATGTGACGGCGGGCGGGCCGGTGACCATCACCGTCACGCCCACGCCCCGGGCCACCGCCCCGGCAGTGACCGCCCGGCCGCCCGCCACCGCCACGCCCGTTCCGGCTGCCACCCCCGCCGTCACGGCCAGGCCGGCCGCGACCCCCGCCCCCTCGGCCACGCCTGCGCCCCAGGCAGCTCCCACGGTCTACCTGTGGCCGGTGCGGGGGGAGCTTTTGACCGAGTACAGCGACGATGTGCTGGCCTATGACCCCACCATGGCCGACTGGCGCACCCACGCGGGGGTGGACATCGCCGCGGCGGCGGGCACCCAGGTGCTGGCCACCGCCGCCGGGACCGTGACGTCGGTGGAGGACGACGTGATGATGGGCACCACCGTGACCCTGGACCACGGCGGCGGCATCACCAGCGTATATGCCAACCTGGCCGCCGTCCCCACCGTGGAGGCAGGGGATACGGTGGCCGCCGGGGCGGTGCTGGGCTCTGTAGGCCACACCGCCATCGCGGAGAGCGCTCTGCCCGACCATCTGCACTTCAGCCTGGAGGCCGACGGCAGCCCTGTGGACCCCACGGATTATCTGGACTGATTCCCTTTTCCCTTTCCTTTCCCTCTCTCACAGCGCTGCGGCGCCCCGTTTTGGGGCGCCGCAGCGCATCATTATTCCAGGCGGCCGGCCGCTACCGCGCCGCCACCCGCAGGGCCAGAACGGTGCGGTCGTCCGCCGCCTCCCCCTGCTCCGGCCCCCCCTCCAGAATGGCCTGGGCCAGCTCCCTGGGGCTGTCCCCCTGATAGGCCGCCAGCGCGTCCCGCAGCCACTGGTCGCTCCCGCCGCCCATCACGCCGTCGGTGAGGAGGACCACCCAGTCTCCCGGCTCCAGACGGATGCGGCTCATATCGGGCCCGCCCCCCTCGCCGCCGGCCAGGCCGGCGGGAAGGGAGGCGCCGGTGACGCGGCTCACTCCGCCGCCCTTGCGCACATAGGTGGGGGCGGCGCCGTACTTATAGATCTCGCCCTCCCCGGTGAACAGGTCCAGCCGCAGCAGGTCCACGGTGGTGAAGCCCAGCTCCTCCTCCCCCCGGAGGGCCAGGGCGGCGCTGATGGTGCGCAGGGCGTTCTCCGGCCGCACCCCTGCCCGGAGGAACTGCTCCAGCAGGCGCACCGCCAGGGAGCTCTCCTGCCGGGCGGCGGGGCCGGAGCCCATGCCGTCGCACAGCAGCAGGTACAGGGCCCCGTCCTCCCCCTTGAACCAGGCCCCCGTGTCCCCGGATACGGTCTGGCCCTCCCGGGTCCGGCTGGCCGCCCCGGCTACCGCCATCAGCGGCTCGCACTGGACCAGGAGCAGCCGGTCCCGCCGCTCCTCCTCCACGGCCCGCAGGGGCAGCCCCAAGAGGGCGGAGAGCTTTTCCGTCCCCTCCTTCCGCCGCAGCTGGCCCAGGCCGGCCCCCTCCAGTTCCAGGCGCAGGCGGCCGGCCTCGTCGTAATAGACCGCCGGCCGGCACTCCAGGCCCTGGGCGGCCAGATACTGGCGCAGGCGCTTTTCTCGGACGGGGTCGGGGGTGAGCTCCGCGCCCAGCTCCGCCGCCGCCTCCCCCAGCACCTGCGCCAGCTCCCCGTACTGCCGGCATACCGCCGCCCGGTTCTCCCGCACCCGGCTTTGGTACTGCCGGCGGCAGAGGAGGGCGGCCACCTCCTCGTTGGCCGCGGAGAGGAACTGCGCAAACTTCAGGCAGCGGTTGGAGAAATAGGCCGGGAAATCGCCCCCCTCTCCCCGCCCCCGCTCCAGCATGGCGGGCAGGGCGTCGTTGAGGGCATTGAAGGTGGAGACGTAGTCCCGCTGCCAGCAGGCATTTTGCAGGGAGCAGTGCCTGCACACCCGGGCGGCCGCCCGATCGAAGACGGCCGCGGCGTCGGCGTCGTTGGGCTGGAGAGGGCGCAGGACCCCGCGCATGGACTGCCCCAACTCCCGGAAGGCCGCGGCCGTGTTCTCCAGGCGCTCTCTCACATGGATCCGTATGCGCCGCTGCGTGTCCTGCCCGGGCTGGGCGGAGAGCATGGCGCCTACCCGCCGCAGAAGGCTCCCGGGCAGCAGCAGAAAGACCACCGAGGCAATGAACACCTCGTAGAGCAGGGCCACATGGAGCCCCTCCTGCCAGCTCCACAGCACCGCCAGGCCGTTGGAGAGCACATAGGCCGCCGCCGAGGCCAGCCGGCCCTGCCGGTGGAAGGCCCCGGCCATCACCCCGGACAGGGCGTAGGCCATGGCGTAAAACGGCAGGCCGCCGGCGGCCAGGTCCATGGCCACCCCGGCGGCCACCCCCGCCGTGGCCCCAGGCCCCACGCCCCCCTGGCTGGCCGCCAGCATCACCAGCAGGGCCGCCGCCAGCCGCCCCGCGGACAGGCCGAAGGGCAGGGTCAGGTGAGCCAGGGTGAGCATCAGCGTCCCCACCAACAGCAGCAGGCTCACCGACTGGCGGAGGGTGAGACTTTCCTCCTCCCGCTCCCCGGCCCAGGGGGAGAACGCGATCCGATAGAAATAGGCCGAAGCCCCGCACAGCAGCAGCTCCGTGCCGAAGAACACCACGCCCTCCGCCGTCCAGCCCCGGTCGGAGAGATAGACAAAGCCGGTGACGGCATCCATCCCCGCGGCGGCCAGCGGCATGAACCAGGCCCGGCGATAGGCCTTCACGTCAAAAAAGGCAAAGGCCACTGAGAACGTGAGGATACAGGCGGCGGCATACCGCAGCCCCTCGGAAAAACCCTGCATGGTGAGATAGCCGAAGCAGGCCCCCGCCAGGGCGCAGAACCCGCCCAGCCCCGAGCCGGAGGCCCCCACCAGGCTCAGGCCGAAGGGGGCATAGCCGCCAAAGATCTCCGCCCCGGCCAGCAGCGCCCCCAGCAGGGCGCGGATCACACACTCCGCCCCCCGCACCAGCGCCGGCGCCCGAAGCACCACCTTCCCCGTCTCCCGGGCCTCCTCCCGCAGCCGGGCCGCCCGCGTACGCAGCTTTTCTTTCGTCGCCATGGTCCTGTCTCCTTTGTGCCGGGCCTGTGGAGCCCGTGGTCTCGGAGACAGTGTATACCATATTTTGGAAAAATACCGTCGGAATGGGGACAGGCCGGGCGGCAGGCGCCTGTTCGCCCTTTCTCTGCCCCGCCTCGTGCCACGGCGGGATGACAGAAACAAGAGCGCCCCGGCGGCAGCCTGCCGCCGGGGCGCCCGGTGCTCCTCTTAGTCTTTCACGATCCGCCGCTGCACATAGGCCGACGTGGTGGCGTCCAGCACGGCCATGTAACCGCAGCGGAAGGTGAGGTAGTCCCCCACCTTGACCTGCCCGGCGCAGTCCTCCACGTCCACGATCAGGTGGTCGGAGCTGGCCCCCAGCAGGAAAGCCCCGGGCAGCAGGGGCGTGAGCGCGGCCCAGGCCACATCCTGCTTACCGGCGGCGCAGATGGCCCGCAGGCGCACCCCCCGGTCCGGGTATTCCGGGGTGTTCCCCAGGCAGTCCCGCCCCCGCTCCCCGATGGGCACCGAGGGCTTGCGCTTGAGCTCCACCACCTGGGCCTTGAAGAGGAATGCGTCGGTGTGGTATCCCTCCAGAAAGCGGTTGCCGTCGGTGTCCTCCCCGTAGAGGATGGCCTCCCCCACCCGCAGGTGGTTGATCCCGGCGGGCAGGGTCCCCTCTTCCAGCAGCTTGAGCACGCAGGTGGCCCCGCCGGAGAGGGTGGTGATGTGAAAGCCGTACTTCTCATTGAGATGGTCCCGCAGCTTTACCAGGATCTCCGTATTGGCCACCGAGGGCAGAATACTGCCGTAGCAGCCTACGTTGGTGCCCAGGCCCATCAGCTCCACGCCCCGGCACGCCTTGATCTGGGGGACGATCTCCTCCAGCTGGTCCATGCCGAACACCCCTTCCCGCAGATCGCCCACGTCGATCATCAGCACGATAGGGTGGACCTTGCCCTGGCGCAGGGCGGCGTCCGAGATCGCCCGGATGGTCTCGATCTGGCTCTGGAGGCTCCAGTCCGCCCAGCGGACCACCTCCTCCACCTCGTCCAGGGCGGGGATGCGGATGAGCAGATAGCGCAGGTCGGGCATGGCGGTCTTGGCGGCGATGATGTTCTTCATCCGGCTGTCGGCAAAAGAGGTGATCCCGCCCGCCCGGACGGCCCGGATGACCTCCGGCAGGCCGGAGACCCCCTTGGTCACAAAGGACAGCTCCACCCCCCGCTCCCTGCAGAAATCACAGAGGCGGCGGGCGTTCTCGGTCACCTTGTCCAGGTGCATCTCCAGAATGGGCGCGTACATGGCGGCCCCTCCCTTTCTGTTTTTTTCGGGTATATCCAGTTTACCCCCAAATTTTCCTCTTGACAAGGGGGACTCGTTGTGTTATTACTGTATATGTCCAATATATACAATATGACGTCAAGAAGGTGCACCATGGACATTGTCATCCACAACTCCGGCGGCGTACCCATCTACGACCAGATCACCCGGCAGATGAAGGGCCTCATCCTCCGGGGAGAGCTGAAGGAGGGGGAGGCCCTCCCCTCCATGCGGCTGCTGGCCAGGGAGCTGCGCATTTCGGTCATCACCACCAAGCGGGCCTACGAGGAGCTGGAGCGGGAGGGGTTCATCACCACCGTGCCGGGCAAGGGGTGCTTTGTGGCGCCCCAGGACCCGGAGCTGGCCCGGGAGGACGCCCTGCGCCGGGCGGAGGAGCATCTCTCCCAGGCGGTGGACGTGGCCAAGACCGCCGGCCTCACCCTCGCCGAGCTCACCGAGACCCTCAACCTTTTATATGGAGACGAGACGTTATGAGCAATCTGTTGGAAGTTTCCCATCTCACCAAGGATTACGGCTCCTTCAAGCTGGACGACGTGTCCTTCGCCCTCCCCGGCGGCACCATCCTGGGGCTGATCGGGGAGAACGGCGCGGGCAAGTCCACCACCATCAAGTGCATCCTGAACCTGATCCGCCGGGACGGCGGGGACATCACCGTATTCGGCCTGGACAACCTGAAGCAGGAACGGGCGGTGAAGGCCCGCATCGGGGTGGTGCTGGATGAGAGCACCTTCCACGACAGCCTTACCGCCCCCCAGGTGGGCAAGATTCTCTCCAGGCTCTACCCCAGCTGGGACGGGGCGCTCTACCAGAGCTATCTGGAGAAGTTCGGCCTCGCAGGGAAAAAGCAGGTGAAGGCCTTCTCCAAGGGCATGAAGATGAAGCTGTCCATCGCCGCGGCCTTTTCCACCCGGCCCCAGCTGCTGATCCTGGACGAGGCCACCTCCGGCCTGGACCCGGTGGTGCGGGACGAGATCCTGGACGAGCTGCTCTCCTTCATCTCCGACGAGGAGCACGCCGTCCTCATGTCCAGCCACATCACCAGCGACCTGGAGAAGGCCGCGGACTACATCGTCTACCTCCACAAGGGGCGGGTGGCGGTGTCGGGGGCCAAGGACGAGCTGCTGGATTCCTACGGGAAGCTGGTCTGCTCCCGCTCGGAGCTGGCGGAGGTGGACCCCGCCCTGCTGGTGGGGACTCGGGTGGGGCAGTTCGGCTGCGAGGCCCTGGTGCGGGACAGGCACGTCTTTGCCCGTCGCTGCCCCGGACTCACCGTGGACCCGGTGACTCTGGAGGATATCATGGTCTTTACCGTAAAGGGGGATGCCAAATGACCGGCCTCATCTACAAGGATTTTCTGGCCCTGAGGGGCCATCTGACCACCTATCTGGTATTTTTCGTCGTCTACGGCGGCCTGTGCGTGGCGGGGGTGTTCACCCCCTCGGTGCTGTGCGGCATAGTGGTGCTGGTCTCCCTCATCACTCCCATGAGCACCGTCACCGCCGACGATATCAGCCGCTGGAACCGCTTTGCCATCGCCACCCCCGTCTGCCGCCGGGGGGTGGTGGCGGGCAAGTACCTGTTCACCCTGCTGATGGTGCTGCTGAGCACCGTGGTGGTGGCCGTGCTGCTGGGGCTGCTGTCCCTGTCGGGCAGGTCGGGGGAGGATCCCCTGCCGGAGATGCTGCTGTCCACCCTGGCCTGCGGCGGCATCGCCCTGCTGATGAACGGGGTGACCCTCCCCCTGCTGCTGAAGTTCGGGGCGGAAAAGGCCCGGCTGGTATCCATGGCCCTGTTCCTGCTGGTGTTCGGCAGCGTCGCCCTGCTGGGCCTGGCCATGGACAACGGCTTTGTCCTCCCCGCGCTCCCGGCCTGGCTGGCCGCCGCCCTGCCCGGCCTGCTGGCCATCGTCTCCGTGGGCGGCTTCGCCCTGTCCTACTGCATCTCCCAGGCGGTGTACGCCAAAAAGGAGTTCTGACATGGCGGGGCTGGTGTACAAGGACCTGCTGCTCCTGCGGCGCTGGCTGTGGTACTACGGGCTGATGCTGGGGCTGTTTGCCCTGTTCGTGGCGCTGGGCGTCCTGGGGCCCTCCGTCCTCCCGGGCCTGGCCATGCTCTTCTCCTACATGCTGCCCCTGAACACCTTCAGTTGGGACGAAGCCGCCCGCTGGGGGGCGTTCGCCGCCGCCTCCCCCGCCTGTCTCCGGGGGATCGTGGACAGCAAGTACGCCCTGTGCCTGCTGTGCGCCGGGGCGGGCGGGCTGGCCGCCGCCCTGCTGTGCGCCCTGTGCCGGGTCCTGGGCGCAGAGGCGGACGCCGCCCTGTCCGCCTGCCTGCTGTGCGCCGGCCTGGCCCTGCTGATGGACGCCGTCCTCCTGCCGGTGGCCCTCCGCTTTGGGGCCCGCGCGGCCAGCTGGGCCCTGCTGGCCGTCACCCTGCCGCTGTTCGGCGGCGGACTGGCGCTGTGGGCCATGTCGGAGTACGGCTCCCTGGCCCTTCCCGCACTCTCACCCGGCCTGTCCTGGCTGGCGGCCGCGGCCTGCGCCCTGGTCTTCGCCCTCTCCTGGCTGGCCGCCCGCCGCCGCGGCGCATGACCAAAGGCTCCCCCCCGCCGGGGGAGCCTTTTCTCGCTCTCCCGGCCCATCTTGCTCTTTTGGCGCCGCCGTGCTAAACTAGAAAAAAATCCCGGCGGCAGCCGGGGGGAGGAGGGCGCGCCATGCCGGACGAGTATCTGGCCCAGGTGCAGGCCATCATCCGGGCCTGTGAGGACACCGACGGGGTGCTGGTGGTGGACCGAAACGGAATCATCCGGGACCACCGCATCGCCATGGACTATTACTGGCAGGACAAGGAGACCGTGGGCCGCCACATTCTGGAGCTCTACCCCGACCTGGACGAGGAGAGCAGCACCATCCTCCGGGTCCTGCGCACCGGCCAGGCCATCTACGACCAGCGGCAGGAGATCACCAACAGCCGCGGGGAGCGGGTGGTGGTGGACGCCACCACCATCCCCCTGATGGTGGGCGGCCGGGTGGAGGGAGCGGTAGACTTCGCCCGCTTCTATGTGGTGGGCCAGCGTATCGTGCGGGGCGGCCGGAAGGGCGGCCTGTCCTCCCTGGACCGCATCATCACCCGCTCGCCGAAAATGGAGGAGCTCAAGCGCCGGGTGCGCTCGGTGGCCCTGCTGGACTCGCCGGTGCTCATCTTTGGGGAGACCGGCACGGGCAAAGAGCTGGTGGCCGAGTCCCTCCACAGCGAGGGGAAGCGGGCCTCCGGCCCCTTCGTGGCCCAGAACTGCGCCGCCATCCCCACCAACCTGCTGGAGAGCATTTTCTTCGGCACGGAAAAGGGCAGCTATACCGGGGCGGTCACCCGGATGGGCCTGTTCGAGGCCGCCGACGGAGGCACCCTTTTCCTGGATGAGATCAACTCCATGGACGTCTCCCTTCAGGCCAAGCTGCTCAAGGCGCTGGAGGAGAAAAAGGTCCGCCGCCTGGGGGGCAGCCAGGCCATCCCCTTCGACGTGCGTATCGTGGCCGCGGTGAACGAGCCGCCCCAGGACCTGCTCCGCGCCGGCCGCCTGCGGGAGGACCTGTACTACCGGCTGGGGGTGGTGCGGCTCAACCTGCCCCCTCTGCGGGAGCGGCGGGAGGACATCCCCCTGCTCACCAAGTATTTCATCGAGCAGTACAACCGCTCCATGAAGCGGCATGTCCGGGGCCTTACAGAAGCCGTAGAGGCGCGGTTCCTCCAGTATCCCTGGCCCGGCAACGTGCGGCAGCTGCGCAACGTGGTGGAGGGCGCCTTTGCCGTGGCCCGGGGGGAGCTGCTGGGGGAAGACGAGGTGGCCGACAGCCTGGGCCTGTGGATGGAGTCGGACGCCCCCGCCCCCACCGCGGCCACCCCGCCCACGCTCCCGGAGGGGAGCCTCTCCCTCACCCACGCGGTGGAGGAGTATGAGAAGGCCCTGATCCGCCAGGCCATGGCCCGGTGGGGCTCCATTTCCGCCGCCGCCCGGAACCTGGGGCTGTCCCGGCAGAATCTGAAGTACAAGCTGCAAAAATTTGACCTGTAAAATTTTTTGCGGGTGCAAAAAATTTTTACAACCGTTTTGTCCCACCCGCTGCCTGCACGGCCGCCGGGATCGGGCCGCACAGGCGCGGGAAAATCCCGCATCCCCTGGGCGGCAGCCGGTCCCGGCGGCCGTTCTTTTTTCCATGTCTGATTTGGCACAGCGCTTGCTTTTTCAGCGGGCAAGATCCGCCGCTGGCGGAAGGAAAGGAAGGGATCCTATGAAGAGGCTTTGGTACAACGGCAAGGTGGTCTCCATGGATGCCGCCATGACCCGCTATGAGGCCATCGGCACGGAGGACGGGCGCATCGTCTACCTGGGCACCGACGCCGGGGCCCAGGGCCAGGCCTGGGATGAACAGCGGGACCTGGCGGGGGCCATGGTGCTCCCCGGCTTCACGGACAGCCACATGCACATGCTTCACTACGCCCTGTTCCAGAAGAACGTGGCCCTGTTCGGGGTCGAATCCATTGACAAGCTGATCCAGCTGTGCCGGGCGCGCATCGACCGGGACAAGCCGGGCTACCTGATCGGCATGGGCTGGAACCAGGAGACCATGGCCGAGGGCCGTCTGGTGACCCGTGACGACCTGGACAAGGTATCCACCGAGATCCCCGTGTGCGCGCTGCGCACCTGCCTGCACATCGGCGCCTGCAACTCCGTGATGCTGGAGCGCATCCGCCAGCTGAAGGACGTGGACCCGGAAGTCATGGCCCTGGTGGACTTTGACAACGGCATCCTCCGGGAGGACGCCGCCCGGCTGTACATGGATGTGCTTCCCCAGGCGGATGACGACTATGTCAAGGAACTGATCGCCATCGGCCAGCGGGATCTGAACGCCGCCGGCATCACCTGCGTCAACTCCGACGACTTCCGGGCCATTGCCGGCGTGGACCCCCTCCACCTGGTGGAGCTCTTCCGGGAGGCCGAGGCCGAGGGAAAGCTCACTGTGCGGGTGTACGAGCAGTGCCTCACCTACGCCGACGAGTTTGAGAAGCTGCTGGCGGCGCGGGGGGATCCCAACGACCGGGAGAGCTTCTTCCGCATCGGGCCGCGCAAGCTGCTCCAGGACGGCTCTCTGGGGGCCAAATCCGCCGAGATGCTCGACGGCTACGTGGATGACCGGGACAACCACGGCATCCCCATCTATACCGAAGACGAGCTCCACGACTATATCAAGGCCGCCCACGCCGCCCGCATGGATGTGGCGGTCCACGCCATTGGCGACCTGGCCCTCCAGAAGGTGTGCGACGCCATCGAGAAGGTGGAGCGGGAGGATCCCTGGAGCGGCCACCGCCACGGCATCGTCCACGCGCAGGTCACCACGCCCGCCCTGCTGGAGCGGATGAAGGCCCTGGGCCTGCAGGCGTACATTCAGCCCATTTTCATTGACGCTGACATGAACATCATCGAAGAGCGGGTGGGGGCCGAGCACGCCCGGGACTGCTACAACTGGAAGAGCATGGAGGACCTGGGCATCCGGGTCAGCGGCGGCTCCGACTGTCCGGTGGAACCCTTTAACGTGCTGGACAACATGCGCGCGGCCATCACCCGGAAGAACCGGGCGGGCACCAAGACCTACCTGCCGGAGCAGGCCCTGAGCGTGGAGCAGGCGGTGCGCCTGTTCACCTCCGACGCCGCCTGGGCCAGCCGGGACGAGGACGTCCGGGGCACTCTGGAACTGGGCAGGCAGGCCGACCTGGTGGTGCTGGACCAGGACCTGTTCGCCATCGACCCGGACACCTTCCCCCAGGTGAAGATTCTGGAGACCGTGCTGGATGGCAAGACCGTCTATCAAAACCGGGCATGAGCCGGACCGCGCCCGGACCGACCTGACGCACTGCTCCGGGCTGCCCGCCGGCAGCCCGGATGGAACAGAGTCAACGACGTGAAAGGAGAGACCCATATGAAAGAGATGCTGGAAAAGGCCAAAGCGATCCAGGAACAGATCGTGGCCGACCGCCGCTGCCTCCACCAGATCCCGGAGGTAGGGGTGTACACCCCCCAGACGGCGGAGTACGTCAAGCAGCGCCTGACCGAGATGGGCATCGAGCACCGGGACTGCGGCGTCCACTCCGCCGAGGACCGGGAAAAAATGGTGTTTGCCGGCTACCCTGACGCCCCCACCTCTACCGGCGTGGTGGGCCTTATCGGCAAGAAGGCCGGCCCCTGCATCCTTCTGCGGGCGGACATGGACGGCCTGCCCATGGAGGAGACCACCGGCCTGGACTTTGCCGCCAAAGGGAATACCGCCCACATGTGCGGCCACGACGCCCACGCCGCCATGCTGCTGGGCGCGGCCCGCATCCTCAAGGACATGGAGGATCAGCTCCCCGGCACGGTAAAGCTCATGTTCCAGCCCGGCGAGGAGATGGGCTACGGCTCCCGCACCATGGTGGAGGACGGCCTGCTGGAGAATCCGAAGGTGGACGCCGCCATGGCCCTGCACGTGGGGCCCCAGGTGGAAGTGGGCAAGCTGGACTATTCTCCCGGCGTGGCCTCCGGCGCCATGGCCACCTTTATCGTCAGCATCCAGGGCCGGGGCGGCCACTCCTCCGAGCCGCAGAAGACGGTGGACCCGGTGAACATTGCCACCCAGGTGTGCTCCGCCCTGAACATGCTCATCCCCCGGGAGGTGGATCCCGAGGCCTTCGCCACCCTGACGGTGGGCGCGCTCAACGGCGGCCGGGCCTCCAACATCATTCCCGATACCTCTGAGATCATGGTGTCCTTCCGCACCCTGAGTCCCGAGGCCTACGACCACCTGATCGAGCGCATCCCCGAGATCCTGGAGCACTACATCAAGGCCTGGCGCGGCACTTACACCGTGCGGGTGCTCAAGACCCCCAGCACGGTGTGCGACCCGGCCTTTTCCTCCGAGCTGGTGCCCTTTGTGGAGGAGATCCTGGGCCAGGGCAACGTCAAGCCCGTGCCTCCCATGAAGGGCGCCGAGGACTTCGGCCATGTGACCCGCCTGGTGCCCGGCTTCTACGCCTTCATGGGCGCCGGCGCCCCGGACCATTATCCCCTGCACAATCCCAACATGGTGCTGGACGAGAGCGCCTTCCCCCTTGGGGCCGCTATCCTGGCCAACTGTGCCGTGGAGTGGCTGAACAAGCACGCAGACAAGTGAGGACCATCCCCTCCGGCCCAGCCGGAGACCATGCACGAGGAGGTTTTTGAGAATGGGCAATACGCTGCAAAAAAAGAAAAAAGGCTTTAGCCTGCCCCATGTGTACATCGTCATCCTGATCCTGATGCTCATCATCACCGTGCTGACCTACATCATTCCCGCCGGCTCCTATGTGCGGGACGCCAGCGGTGCGGTGGATCCCAACAGCTTCACTTATGTGGACCAGAGCCCCGTCGGCTTCCTGCAGTTCTTCACCGCCCTGCATCAGGGCTTTGTGGAGAGCGCCAGCATCATCGGCTCGGTGCTGCTCATCAGCGGCTGCATCCAGATCATCAACATGACCGGCGCCTTCTCCGCCGGCATCCAGACCATGATCAAGGGCGCCGGCAACAAGGGCATCGCCGTGGTGGTGATCTTCTTCACCATGTTTACCGCCCTGGGCGTCATCGGCTATCTGGACGCTCTGTATCCCTTCTACCCCATCATCATCTCCCTGTTCATCACCCTGGGCTATGACAAAATGGTGGGCACCGCCGTCATCCTGCTATCCACCGCCGTGGGCTTCACCTGCGGCATGGTCAACCCCTACACCACCGGCGTGGCCCAGACCCTGGTGGGCCTGCCCATGTACTCCGGCATCGCCTTCCGCGCCGTGGGCCTGGTGGTGTTCTACGTCATCGCCCTGTTCTTCCTGCTGCGCTACTGCGTCCAGATCAAGAAGGACCCCAAGTACAGCGTCATGGGTGAAAACTACCTCCAGGAGCAGACCGCCCCCATGCAGTTTGAGGAGGGCCTGCAGTTCAATGCCAAGCGCGTGATCCTCATCATCGTGTTCCTGGCCACCATCGTGCTCTCCGTGTTCGGCTCCCTCCTCTGGTCCTGGGGCCTGCCGGAGATCGCCGCCATCTACTTCCCCGTCACCATTCTGGGCGTGATCCTCTTCCGTCTGAACCCCTCCCAGGCCTGCACGGAGTTCGGCAAGGGCATGGCGGGCACCATCGCCCCCACCATGGTCATCGGCTTCAGCCGGGCGGTGTCAGTGCTGCTCACCGAGGGCAATATCACCGACACCATCATCCACTCTGTGGCCGGCCTGCTGGAGGGCCAGAGCCCGGTCATCACCCTGCTCATCATCTACGTGTTCGTCACCCTGTTCAACTTCTTCGTCTCCTCCGGCAGCGGCAAGGCCGTGGTCATGATGCCCATCCTCCAGCCCCTGGGCCAGGTGCTGGGCATCAACCAGCAGGTGCTGGTGCTGGCTTACCAGTACGGCGACGGCTTCACCAATACCTTCTGGCCCACCGCCTCCCTGCTGCAGCTCTCCCTGTGCGGCATGGACTACGGCCACTGGTTCAAGTTCGCCTGGAAGATCTACGCCTGCCTGATCGCCTCCGGCTTTATCCTGGTCGTCATCGCCAACGCCATCGGCTACGGGCCCTTCTGATCCCGTACCCGCCCTCCTTCCCAACACGCCCGGAGCTCAGAAGAGCTCCGGGCGTCGTTTTTCGCCCTGCTCTCCGCCCATATCGCGGATGTGCCGGCAAGCCCCAGGCACAAAAAGGCCCCGGCTCACCGAGCCGGGGCCTTTCGTTCTTCCTTTGGCTTAGTACATCCCGCCCTCAAGACAAGCCGCAGGCGCCTTCACACTTATTTGCAGCAATAACGGGAGGATAGGTGATTTTATTGCATAACTCGCAACCATTTTCCCGTTTTCTAATTTTGGAAGATTGTCTCAGCTCTCCGTAAATCCGCCTAATTCTACATAAGTTCATAGGCAAATGGTGTAAATTTGGTGTAGACTTGAACTGCCACACTTCTCAGATTCATGTCCTACAGCACCTTCCGAAATGCTCTTTCGACAGCGTCATAATCTGTATGTGTGTTTGTCAAAGGAAAATGTGAGCAAAAGGGCCCCAAAAAAGTGAGCACCTTCAGCACCAGATTTCATGTCGTGA
>CALXEB010000045.1 GCA_944387215.1 uncultured Flavonifractor sp.
ACTGAGGGGGGCGACAGAAGGGGGCGGCCCTTGGGCCGCCCCCGAAAAGGGAACGCGCTTACAGCAAAATCACTCCGGCGTCCTGGCAGGCGCGGATGGTCTCCTCATCCCACACGGAGGCCTGCACCTCGCCGATATGGGCCTTGCCCAGCAGGAGCATGCAAAGCCGGGACTGGCCGATGCCGCCGCCGATGGTGAGGGGCAGCTTGCCCTCCAGCAGCAGCTTGTGGAAGGGTAGCTCCCGCCGGCTGTCGCAGCCGGCGATGGTCAGCTGCCGGTCCAGGCTCTCCGGGTCCACCCGGATGCCCATGGAGGAGACCTCGAAGGCCCGCTCCAGCACCGGGTTCCACACCAGGATGTCCCCGTTGAGGGCCCAGTCGTCATAGTCCGGGGCCCGGCCGTCGTGGGGCCTGCCTGACTTCAGCGCCCCGCCGATGCCCATGAGGAAGGTGGTGGGGTGGGTCTGTACCCAGGCGTCTTCCCGGGCCTTGGGGGTCAGGTCGGGCCAGCGGTCCTCCAGCTCCTGGGCGGTGACGAAGGAGACCTCCCGCTCCAGCAGGGGCAGGGCGGTGAGCTGGGGGTAGACCGAGCGCAGGGTGGCCTGGGTGTCCGCCATGGCCCCCACGATGGTGCGCACCGTCTCCTTCAGATAGTCCGCGTTGCGGTCCCGGGGGGCGATGACCTTCTCCCAGTCCCACTGGTCCACATACACCGAGTGAAGATTGTCCAGCTCCTCGTCCCGGCGGATGGCGTTCATATCGGTGTACAGCCCCTCCCCCACGGAGAACTGATAGCGGCTGAGGGCCATGCGCTTCCACTTGGCCAGGGAGTGGACCACCTGGGCCTCCCGCCCGGCAAAAGGGATGTCGAAGGACACGGGCCGCTCCACCCCGTTCAGGTCGTCGTTCAGGCCGGTGGAGGCCTCCACAAACAGGGGGGCGGACACCCGGCGCAGATGGAGGGCGCCGCCCAGGGTGTCCTCAAACAGCCGCTTCAAAAGGCCGATGGCCTTCTGGGTGTCGTACAGGTTCAGCTGGGGGGCGTACCCCTGGGGAATGACGGTTTTCAGCATGGCAAGCGCTCCTTTGCGGCGGAATACTCTGGTACATTATAGCGGAAAAGCACCCGGAGGGCAAGGGCGGAATCGAGAACCATCAAAAAAAATGATTGAAAAATAAAAATGAATCATTTTTAATAATGGAAAATGTATGGTAAGATTGGGACACCATCCAGGAAAGGGGAGGACGACCTATGGAGCAATGGAAAGAGCGGGCGCCTGGCGTACTGGTCTGCCTGGGCATCTCCGCGCCCTGCTGGCTGCTGGGAAGGGCGGTTCCCGTGGTGGGCGGGCCGGTGTTCGCCATCCTGGCGGGAATGGCCGCCGCCCTGTTTTGGCGGGAAAAGGGGGCCGCCGGGCCTGGGATCGCCTTTACATCCAGGAAGGTGCTCCAGTACGCCGTGGTTCTGCTGGGCTTCGGCCTGGATCTGTCGGAGATCGCCCGGGTGGGGCTCCAGTCCCTGCCCATTATCCTGTCCACCATCACGATCTCCCTGGCGGCGGCCTTTTTGCTGCGCAAGACGCTGCGCGTCGGGACCAATATCTCCATCCTGGTCGGCGTGGGTTCTTCCGTATGCGGCGGCTCGGCCATTGCCGCCACCGCCCCGGTCATTGGGGCCGACGATGAGGAGATCGCCCAGGCCATCTCCGTGATCTTCCTGTTCAATGTGGCCGCCGCGCTGCTTTTCCCCACCCTGGGTAACATGCTGGGGCTGTCCAACGAGGGCTTCGGCCTCTTTGCCGGCACTGCCATCAACGACACGTCCTCCGTCACCGCCGCCGCCTCCACCTGGGACAGCCAGCACGGTACCGGCGGGGCGGTGCTGGAGCGGGCCACCATCGTCAAGCTCACCCGCACCCTGGCCATCATCCCCATCACCCTGGCGCTGGCCCTGCGGCGGGCCTCGGGCGCCCGTCAGGGCGGGGAGGGCTTCTCTCTGAAACGGGTCTTTCCCCTCTTCATCCTCTTCTTTGTGCTGGCCTCGGTGGTGACCACCGCCGCCGTCCTGGCGGGGGCGGACGCCGGACTTTTCGCCCCCTTCAAGGAGCTGAGCAAGTTTTTCATCATCATGGCCATGGGGGCCATCGGCCTGAACACCGACCTGGTGAAGCTGGCCAGGAGCGGCGGACGGCCGATCCTCATGGGCCTGTGCTGCTGGGCGGCCATCACGGCGGTGAGCCTGGCCATGCAGCGCGCCCTGAATATCTGGTGAAGCCGAAGGCCCGGCCTTGTGTTTTTCCCGGATTTGCAGTATAATCATTCCCGGAACACCACCGACGAACGGAGGAGAGACCATGGAAAAAATCAAAATGACCACCCCCCTGGTGGAGATGGACGGGGACGAGATGACCCGGGTGCTGTGGCAGCAGATCAAGGACGAGCTGCTCCTGCCCTACATTGATTTGAAAACCGAGTACTATGACCTGGGCCTGCCCGAGCGGGAAAAGACGAAGGACCAGGTGACCGTGGACTCCGCCGAGGCCACCAAGAAGTACGGCGTGGCGGTGAAGTGCGCCACCATCACCCCCAACGCCCAGCGGGTGGAGGAGTACAAGCTCTCCCAGATGTGGAAGTCCCCCAACGGCACCATCCGGGCCATCCTGGACGGCACCGTGTTCCGCGCCCCCATTATGGTCAGGGGCATCTCGCCGGTGGTGAAGAACTGGAAGCGCCCCATCACCATCGCCCGCCACGCCTACGGCGACGTGTACAAGTCCACCGAGTACCGGGTGCCCGGCCCCGGGAAGGCCGAGCTGGTGTTCACCGGCGCGGACGGGAAGGAGACCTTCCGGGAGACTGTTTACGACTTCGAGTGCCCCGGCGTGCTCCAGGGCCAGTACAACAAGGACAGCTCCATCTCCTCCTTTGCCCGCTCCTGCTTCCAGTATGCCATCGACACCAAACAGGACCTGTGGTTTGCCACCAAGGACACCATCTCCAAGAAGTATGACCACACCTTCAAGGACATCTTCCAGGACATCTTCGACGCCGAGTATAAGGAGAAGTTCGACGCGCTGGGCATCGAGTACTTCTACACCCTCATCGACGACGCGGTGGCCCGGGTGGTGCGCTCCGAGGGCGGGTTCATCTGGGCCTGCAAGAACTACGACGGCGACGTGATGAGCGACATGGTGTCCACCGCCTTCGGTTCCCTGGCCATGATGACCTCCGTGCTGGTCTCCCCCGACGGCAAGTACGAGTACGAGGCCGCCCACGGCACCGTTACCCGCCACTACTACAAGTATCTGAAGGGGGAGGAGACCTCCACCAACCCGGTGGCCACCCTCTTCGCCTGGACCGGCGCCCTGCGCAAGAGGGGAGAGCTGGACGGCATCGCGGATCTGTGCGCCTTCGCCGACAAGTTGGAGGCGGCCACCATCGCCACCATCGAGGGGGGCGTCATGACGAAAGACCTGGTGGGCCTGTGGGAGGGGGAGACCCCCGCCCAGGGCGTCACCTCCCTGGAGTTCCTCAAGGCCATCCGCGCCGAGCTGGACAAGCGGCTGTAAAAGGCCGCCCGCCACCCGAGATACCGAGCGCCCCCGGCTAAGCCGGGGGCGCTGTTTTGCCCTTGACGGGACGGGAAGGGGGATATATAATAAGAAAGCATATTATAAGTATTCTTATTATATTGGGAGGCGTTCCATGGAATCGCTGCACTATCTGCTGATGAAGTCCTACTCCATCCTCAACCGAAAGATCCTGGCCGGGGTGGGGGCGCTTGGGCTCACCCCTGGTCAGCCCAAGGTGCTGGACTATCTGAGCCGCTTCGGCGAGCGGGACCAGAAGACTATCGCCGCCTACTGCGAGATCGAGCCGGCCACGGTAGGGAGCATCCTGGCCCGCATGGAGGCCGCCGGGATGATCGTCCGCCGGCACCGGCCGGGGGACCGCCGGGCCCTTCTCGTCTCCCTGACCGAGCGGGGGCGGGCGGCGGCCGCGGAGGTGGACGGCGTATTTGCCAGGGCCGAGGCGGAGGCCGCCCAGGGCATGACGGCGGACGAGGTGGAGGGGCTGAAGGCCGCCCTGGAGCGGTTCTGCCGTTCCGCTGCCGGGGAGGCGTGAGCCATGGCGCGGAAACGAAGCCGGGCGGAGCTGTTCCGCCGCTGGCTCTTCCTGGCGGCGGGGCTGCTGATCATGGCCCTGGGCGTGGCCTGCTCCATCCAGGCTGACCTGGGCACCTCCCCGGTCTCCAGCCTGCCGTATGTCCTCAGCCGGATCACCCCCCTGAGCGTGGGGACCACCACCATCCTCGTCAACAGCGGGCTCGTCCTGCTGCAGATCCTCATCCTCCGGCGGCGGTACGACCCGCTGCAGCTGCTCCAGCTGCCGGTGGCGGTGGCCTTCGGCTATCTCACCGACCTGGCCTTGTGGGCGGTGGACTTCCTCCAGCCCGCCGCCTACTGGCAGCAGTGGCTGCTCTGCCTGGCGGGCATCCTCCTGGTGGGGGTGGGGGTCAGCTTTGAGGTCACCGCCGGCGTGGCCACCATGGCCGGGGAGGGCGTGGTGCTGGCCATCTGCCAGGTGGCGCCGGTGAAATTCGGCGCCATGAAGGTAGGCGTCGACGTGTCCCTTGTGGCGGCCGCCTGCGTCCTCTCCCTGCTGTTCCTGGGCCAGGTGGCCGGGGTGCGGGAGGGCACCGTGGCCGCGGCCCTGCTGGTGGGCCAGGTGGCCCGGCGGATGAACCGCCGCCTGGAGCCGCTGGACCGCCGGCTCCTGTCCGGCGCCTGCTGAAGCGGAAAAAGAAAGATCCCTGGAAGGCCCTTCCAGGGATCTTTTTATGTATCGCGCTCCATCAGGCGGGAGAGCAGCTCCACCGCCCGATCCAGCAGGCGGGAGACGGGCAGATCCTCCACCCCGGCCACCAGGATGTCGCACTGGTTCATGGGTATCAGGATCTTTTTGGCCGGGCTCCGGCCCACCGCCGCCGCCATGGCGGGGGAGATCTCCCCCAGCAGGGCGTCGGCAATGACGATGCCAGCCGGCCCCAGGATCACGTCCGCCGTCCGGCAGGCCACCGCCAGGGCGTTCTCCCCCGTGGCGGCCTGGGCCGCGCCGGCCTTGAGCAGGGCGGCGGTGGCCATGCTGTTGGTGCCCACCCCGTGGACCTGCGCTCCGGGGAACCTGGCCAGGATGGCCCGCACCAGCTGCTGCCCGATGCGCCCGCCCTGACCGTCCACCACCAGAATTTCCATGCCTCCCGCCGCCTTTCCTTTTTTCTATATCATATCCAATTTGGCGGCGGCGTGCAAGGGTTTTGTGTACAGCACCTCTGGCTCCTCGGAAAAGGTCTCCAGGTGCATGACCGACACCTCGTAGGCGGTGCGCTGTTCGGTCAGGCCCTGGTCCACCTTGGTGTACACCCGGCTCTGGAGCCGGCCGTCCAGCCGCACGCCGTCCCCCACCCCCAGCTCCCCGCAGCACCGGGCCAGGGCCCCCCAGGCGATGCAGGGCAGGTAGTCCGCCCGGCCGTACCGCCGGTTCACCGCCAGCATCAAATCGCAGATCTCCCGGCCCAGGGGGGTGCGGCGGAGCACCGGCGGCTTGCACAGGGCCCCTGCCAGGGTGAGCCGGTTCTCATCCGGCCCCACCCCGGCCCGGATGTCCCGGGCGTGGAGGGTGATGACCAGCCGGCTGCCCCGGCCGCTGCGGTTGTTGAAGGAGCGCACCTCCCCCTCCACCTCCACCGGCGCGCCCGCCTCCACGGGGCGGGCCTCCAGCAGGGGACGGGGGGCGATGACGTTGATGCGGTCCGCCGCGCCGGACAGCCGCAGGACATTCAGGGGAAAAAGCTCGTAGACCACGCCGTGGGTCTCATGGGACCACACCGGGGCCGCCGCGGCGGTCCCCCGGAGCAGCGCCCGGTTTTCGTTCCAGCCAGTGTGCATATCCATCCACGCTCCCGCTCAGTTTGAGTAGCTGTGGCATGTATATGCGGGTTTGTCCCAGGGTATGACGGGGCTATTGCTGCGCCTGCCAGTCGGCGGGATAGACAAAGTAGAGGAACCGGGCATGGCCGGTCACGGAGAACTGGATGGCGCTGCCTTTGGGGATATAGATGAGCTCCCCCGGCCCGGCGGAGACCGCGCGGCCGCCCCAGCGCACCTCCAGCCGGCCGGAGATGACATAGTCCATTTCGTCGTAGTTCAGGGTCCAGGGGAAGGTGGTGTCGGTCATCTCCATGATGCCGACTCCCAGCCGGGGGGACTGCTCCAGGGAGAACAGATCCCGGGTGTACACCTGGTCGCCGGGGTTACCCGTGTCCAGCCGGTGCTCTGGCCGGACGGACAGCTCCGGCACCTTCACCGCCGCCGGTCCGCCGGACAGGTGCTCCAGCAGCACCTGGCGGACCAGGGCTTCCAGGTCGGTCTTGTTCATGAGACGCCTCCTTGGGGACGAATTAAGAATGAGGAATTAGGAATGGGCGGGCGACCACAGGTCGCCCCTGCGGATGGTCGGTGTGCCTGTAGGGCGGGGGCTTGCCCCCGCCGCGGCAGGCTGGACGGCTCTGCTGGTGCCGCGGCGGGCCGATGTGGGCATCGGTCCCTACGCGGTCTGCTTCCGGGTGAGGAAGAGGGCCGCTGCCACGGCGGTGACGCCCCCCGCCAGCTTGCCCACGATCATGGGGAAGATCATGGTGTCGTCAAACCCGGCGGTGAAGCCCAGGTGGTCCCCGAACACGAAGGCGGCGGACACGGCAAAGGCCACGTTGACGATTTTGCCCCGCCGGTCCATGTCGTGGAGCATCTGGAACATGGGGATGTTGTTGGCCAGGGTGGCCACCATCCCCGCCGCCGCCACCTCGTTCATGCCCAGGGCGCGGCCCAGGGCCATGAGGGGCTTTTTGAACACCTTTGTGATGACGAACACCAGGGGGAAGGCCCCGGCCAGGACGATGGCGATGTCCCCCACGATGGCCACGCCCTCTTCAATGGGGGCCAGGCCGGGGATGAGGGTGAGGGGGGTGAGGGCCTGCACGATGCCGGCGGCCAGGCCGATGGTGATGAGGATGACCACGATCCGCCCGAACACCTGGAAGCCCTTTACCATCCCCCGGGGGATGAAGGCCAGGCCCAGGGCGATAAGAACCGCGAAGAGCACGATGGGGATGAGGTTGCGCGCCACCATGCCCACCGGGAAGCCGGCGGCCAGCCCGCCGGCAAAGCTGCCGATGGGGATGGTGATCACCCCCGCCAGCACCCCGGTGGCCAGGGCGGGGCGGTCCTCCGCCCGGATGATGCCCAGGCCCACGGGGATGGTGAACACGATGGTGGGCCCCAGCATGGAGCCCACGATGAGCCCGCCGAACTGCCCGGCCTCCTCGGTGAGGGCCAGCTCCTTCGCCAGGGGGGCGCCCCCCATGTCGTTGGCCAGGATGGTGCCGGCGAACATGGCCGGGTCGGCCCCCAGCAGCCGGTAAAAGGGTACCACCGCCGGCCGCAGCACGTCGGCCAGCACCGGGGCCAGGCAGATGATGCCGATCATAGCCAGGGCCAGGGAGCCCATGGCCGTCACCCCCTCCTCAAACTTCTCCCCCAGGCCGAAGCGGTTGCCGATGATGCGGTCCGCCGCGCCCAGGACCATAAACGCCACCATCAGATAGACGATGATCTCGTTGATGGACATATTCTGTCCCCTTTCTTTCCCCTACGGGTCAATGATGCCCACGATGGCGGCGTCCACAGGCAGATCCGCTCCCGCCGCCACCCGGGCCGCGCCGCCGGTGGCCACCAGGACGGCCTCCCCCTCCCCGGCCCCCACGCAGTCGGCGCACACCAGGGTGCGCCCCTCCGCCTCCACCGTCAGCAGGGCCAGGCCGGTGAGGCGGGGGGACTTTTTCGTGGCCCACACCTTACCGGCCACCCGTCCCAATAACACAGATCCCCATCTCCCTCAGCCGCCGCTCCAGGGTCAGGCAGCGGCGAAAAATCCCCGCCGGCGCCGTGCGGCGGTAGCGGCGGTACTCCAGGGCCCGCCGGTCCAGGCACACCCTGGCCCCCGCCAGCAGGGCGGCCAGCACCTGGGTCTCCTCCGGCCCGGCGGGGGCCAGGGCGGCCAGGCGCCCCATGGCAGCCACCGGCAGCCAGGTGATGTGCAGCGTCCGCCCCCGCCACTCCAGGGTCACAGCAGGATCAGGCCCCTGTCGCCCTTTTGAAACCCGCAGGCGTTGGCCTCTGTCTCCCCGCAAAAGGCGGAGCCTTCTGCGGGGGCCCCGGACATTTGATCTGCCCGGGCGAAATGAATTCGCCCGGCATCAAGGTTTTGCCTGCGGCAAAACACTTGCGGCGCGCCAAAGGGCGCGGATACTCCTCGGCCAAACGGAACCATCAGCATCCACCAACCTAAATCAAAATCAGGCCCCTGTCGCCCTTTTGAAACCCGCAGGCGTTGGCCTCGTCGTAGTCGATGTGGGCGGCGGCGGAGAAGTTGGGAGAGACCCGCACCTCCACCTCCTCCAGCACCAGGGGGCGGGCGGTGAAGCACCGCAGGCGCACCTGCTGGCCGTGTGCCACCCCGAAGCGGGCGGCCTCGGCGGGGGAGAGGTGCAGGTGCCGCCTGGCGGCGATGAGGCCGTGGTCCAGCCGCACCACCCGGTCCCCGTGGCGCAGGGTGACGCCCGGCGTGCCCGCCGTGTCTCCAGACAGGCGCACCGGCGGGATTATCCCCAGGGCCACCCCGTCGGTGAGGGAGATCTCCACCTGGCTCTCCGGCCGCTCGGGGCCCAGCACCACTACGTTCTGCAAAATGCCCTTCGGCCCCTCCAGGCTCACCCGCTCCGCGCAGGCGAACTGCCCCGGCTGGGACAGGTCCTTCACCCGGTTGAGCCGGTAGCCCGGGCCGAACAGGGCCTCCACATGGGCCCGGCACAGGTGGACGTGGCGGCCGCTGGCTTCGATCTCCACTGTCAGCCTGGCCACGATCTGTTCCGCCAGGCGCTCGATGCGTTTTATATCAGCAAGTGTGTTCATATTGTCCCGCCTTCAGCTTGATGACCATAATCCAGAGCAGGGAGGAGAGCCGGTTGAGCCCCAGAATGATGTCCTCCCGCTCCACCCGGCCCGAGCTGTCCCGAAAGGCGGCATAGGCCGCCAGCTCGGTGCGCCGGGCCAGGGTGCGCAGCTTGTTTACCGCCAGCAGGGCCCGGCCGTCGGTATGGCTGGGGAGAAAGTGGGGCTGGCCCAGGTGCTTGTCGGGGTAGTGGGAGTACTCCCGCAGCTGCTGTGCCGTGTACCCGCACAGGCGCACCTCCCCCACCGGCTCGTCCAGCACGTCGCAGCGGATGAACCGCCGGACGAAGGAGAGCACCTCCTCCAGCTCGGCCACCAGCCCGGGGTATCCCTCCGCCGCCAGCTGGACCAGCATGGTCTCGGCCTCCAGGGTGTCGATCATGCCCCGGAAGGCGATGCGGGGGTGGTCCTTGGGCACCAGGATGTTGCCCTTGAGATGGGTCATGTGCTCCGGCTTTTCGTCAAGAGCGCCGCCGGAGAGGGTGCGGTATTTGGGCGCGGAGGTCCCCCCGCCCCCCGCGCCCTGGGGGTAGACCACCTCCACCCGGTGGGAGGCCAGCCAGGCCCTGGCCCCGGGGGTGAGGGCCTGGTTCCGCCCCACCACCACCGGCCCCCGGCGGCCGTTGTCCGACATGCGGCGCACATCTTCCAGGGTGAGCAGTTCCATTTACTCGCTCTGCCCCACGCCCCCGTGGGGGAGGATGTGGTCTACCTCCGCGTGGGGCCGGGGGATGACGTGCACGGAGATGAGCTCCCCCACCTTTTCCGCGGCGGCGGCCCCGGCGTCGGTGGCGGCGTTCACCGCCCCCACGTCACCCCGGACCATGACGGTCACCAGACCGCCGCCCACCTGCTCCTTGCCCACCAGCTGCACGTTGGCGGCCTTTACCATGGCGTCGGCGGCCTCGATGGCCCCCACCAGGCCGCGGGTCTCCACCATACCCAGCGCGTTCGTATTTGCCATAAAATTAAAATCTCCTTTCCGTTTTGGCTCCCCCCTGACGGGGGAGCTGTCAGCCGAAGGCTGACTGAGGGGGTGTTCCGTCTTTTTGGCCGGGGCGGTTTCCGCCCCGCTTTTCCGGCTTCTGGCCCGTCTGGCCGGCTTCTTTTCCGGCTCCGGGGGGTGCTGGGCGGCGTAGCTGCCGGTGCCGGCCCCCCGGTGGGCCGGAGCGGCCAGAGCGGCGGCCACCGGCATATGGGGCGCGCCGCCGGCGGCGCCGGCCGGCTGGCCGTCGCCCGCGGTCACCGGGGCGGCCATGTCCTCCTCCAGGCCCTCCGGCCGCTCCGCCGTCAGGGCGTTGGTGAGGGCCTGGACCTCCTGCAGGATGGACTCGTGGGGATCGAGCAGCACCCCGTCGGCGTTTACTTCACTCATGTGCTCAGCCTCCTGACGATCTGGTTCACCAGGGCGTCCAGATCACAGGCCGGGATGTTCCCGGTGTACGCCCCGCCGGCGGACCCGCCCCGCAGCTCCTCCAGTTCCCGCACGCCCCAGGCCACCCGCTTGATGTTGATGAGGTCCAAAGGCCCGATGTTGTTGGAGCTGGACGAGCCGCCCACCGCCCCGCAGCCCAGGGTGAGGGCGGGGAAGAGGCAGGTGGTGGCCCCGATGCCCCCCAGGGAGGCGGGGGTGTTCACCAGCACCCGGCTGGCGGGGACGGCGGCGGCGAAACGCTTGGCCGTCTCCTGATCCTCGGTGTGGATGGCGAAGGTGTGGCCCGCCCCCTCCCACTCCAGGATCTCCACGCACCGGCGGAGCACCGCCTCCTCGTCGTCCTCCACGTAGTAGGCCAGAATCAGGCCCAGCTTCTCGCTGGAGTAGGGGTAGCCCTTCCCCACGCCGGTCTCCCGGGCCACCAGCACCCGGGCCGTGGGGGGCACCCGGGTGAGGCCCGCCAGCCTGGCCACCGTCTCCACGCTCTTGCCCACGATGGCCGGGTTCATGGTGCCGTTGGGGCGCAGGATGAACCTGGACAGCTGCCGGTGCTCCCCGTCGTCCAGGACATAGGCCCCCTGGGCGCGGAGCTCCGCCGTGACGGCCGCCTCCATGGCCCGCTCCACCACGATGGACTGCTCGCTGGCGCAGATGGTGCCGTTGTCAAAGGTCTTGGAGTCCAGAATGCGGCGCACCGCCTGGCGCACGTCCGCCGTGCGGTGGATATAGGCCGGGCCGTTGCCCGCCCCCACGCCGATGGCCGGGGTGCCGGAGGAGTAGGCCGCCTTCACCATGGCGGCCCCGCCGGTGGCCAGGATGAGGCGGGTATCCCGGTGGCGCATGAGCTCCCCCGTGGCCTCCAGGGTGGGGGTGGTCAGGCAGGCCACGCTGCCCTCCGGGGCACCCGCCCCCTCCGCCGCCCGGCGCACCACCTCCACCGTCTCCCGGATGCAGTTCAGGGCGCTGGGGTGGGGGGAGAAGATGATGGGGTCCCCCGCCTTCAGGCAGATAAGGGATTTGTAGAGCACCGTGGAGGTGGGGTTGGTGGAGGGCACCAGCCCCGCCACCACCCCCACGGGCACGCCGATGTCGATGGTACGCCTGTCCCGGTTTTCCGCCAGGATGCCCCGGGTGCGCTCGTCCCGGATGGCCTCGTAGAGGGTCACCGCCGCGAAGCGGTTTTTGATATCCTTGTCCTCTTTTCTGCCGAAGCCGGTCTCCTCTACCGCCAGCTCCGCCAGGCGGCGGGCGTGCTCCGCCCCGGCGGCGGAGACGGCCGCCGTTATTTTGTCCAGCTCCTCCTGGCCCATGCGGGCCAGAATATGCTGGGCCTTTCTGGCCCGGGCCAGCAGGTCCCGGACCTCCTGAATGGATTGCAGATCCTTGTCCAAATGGTTCACCTCGCCTTGTTTGGCGGCGGGGGCAAGCCCCCGCCCTACATGTGTGTTCTGCGGGATCTGTCCCTGTAGGGCGGGAGCTTGCTCCCGCCGCTCCGTCAGATCTCCCGGGGGTTCCAGGCCACGGCCTTCACCGTCTCGACGCAGGCGTCCCCACCCGGCTGCCGCTGGCGGCGGGGGCTTGCCCTCGCCCTACGTGTGTGTTCTGCGGGATCTGTCCCTGTAGGGCGGGAGCTTGCTCCCGCCGCTCTTTCGTCAAATCTCTCTCGGCCGGGCCGCCACCGCTTTGACAGCCTCGGCAAAGGCCGCGCAGGCGGCGTCGCAGGCGCTCTGGGTGCCGGTGAGAAGACCGCCGCCGAAATTGGTCTCGCTAGGGGGCGCGAAGAGCTGCACCAGCTCCACGTCGGCGGCCTTCATGGCCTCGTCCAGGCCCGCCACTGCCTCCAGGGGCGGGGCGATGAGATAGGCCAGGGCAGCCCCCTCCCGCACCCCCGCCGTTTTGGACAGGTAGCTGCCGGTGCGGGAGACGGTGTGGGCAAAGTAGACCACGGAGTCGTCCTCGTTGGCCGAGTGGAAGCCCGCCCCGCCGGCCATGAAGTCGGCGCAGGCCCGCAGGCCGCTCTCCACCTCCGCCGGGTTGGGCCCGGCCAGGATGCCGATGACCTCCCCGGCCAGGGCGGTGGAGGCGTTGCCCGCCCCGGCGTACAGGGAGCGGCCGTACACCACCTCCACGGCGGCGGCCTTGGTGGCCTCGTCCAGGGCGCAGTAGGTCACGTCGTCGCTGTCGGCGGTGATGAGGCCGATGGAGCGGTACTGATCGGGGAGCCCCAGCTGTCTGGCCAGGGTCTCGCTGACGTTGGCGATGGTGCGGGTGGCCAGGATGTGGGCGGGGATCAGATCGCCGGTCATATTATCACTTCCTTCGTTGATGGGCGGTCGCCTGCCGTTAACGCAGATCAATGCCGCTGGCCTTCTTGTCCAGCATGGTCTTGATGAGCTCGGCGATGTGCGCGCCGGCCATGCCCCACGGGGCAGGCCCCGCGGGGACCCCAAGGGCATTTTTATCTGCTCGGGCGAAGTGAATTCGCCCGGCATCAAGGTTTTGCCTGCGGCAAAACGCTTGTACGCGCTGACGCGCGTCCCGTAGAGGCCGGTATCCTCAACGCAGATCAATGCCGCTGGCCTTCTTGTCCAGCATGGTCTTGATGAGCTCGGCGATGTGCGCGCCGGCCTCTACGGCGGTGGTGCCCCCCTTGTGGATGTTGGAGACCACGGTGCGTCTGGATTCGGGTATGCCGATGTGGGGCTTGTAGGTCAGGTAGGCGGACATGGACTCCGCCGTCACCAGGCCCGGCCGCTCCCCCACCAGCATGCACACCACCTCCGCCCCGGTGAGCTCCCCGATGTGGTCGGAGGCCCCCACCCGGCA
>CALXEB010000046.1 GCA_944387215.1 uncultured Flavonifractor sp.
GTGCTCACCGGCGCCCCCCTCACCGACGTGCGCATCACCCTGCTGGCCGGCCGGGCCCACCTGAAGCACACCGAGGGAGGCGACTTCCGCCAGGCCACCTACCGGGCGGTGCGCCAGGGTCTCATGCAGGCCGAGAGCATTTTGCTGGAGCCCTGGTATGCCTTCCGGCTGGAGGTGCCCGCCCCCCAGGCGGGCAGGGCCCTCAGCGACATCCAGCGCATGGGCGGGCAGGCCGACCCGCCGGAGCCGGCGGGGGAGATGACCCTCCTCACTGGCCGGGCGCCGGTGGCCGGCCTGCGGGACTACGGCCGGGAGGTGGCCGCCTATACCCGGGGGCAGGGGCGGCTCACCTGCGTCAGCGGGGGGTACGCCCCCTGCCACGACCAGCAGGCGGTGGTGGCCGCCCTGGGCTACGACCCGGAGCGGGATGTGGACAACCCGGCCGACTCGGTGTTCTGCTCCCACGGGGCGGGGCACGTGGTGAAGTGGGACCAGGTGAAGGCCGCCGCCCACGTGGACAGCGGCCTGTCCCTGGACGCCCCGGAGCAGGAGGACGCGGCGCCCGGCCCCGCCGCCCCCGCCCGGGCGCCGGACCGGGGCCTGTCCCTGGAGCAGGACAAGGAACTGCTGGCCATTTTCGAGCGGACCTACGGCAAGGTGGAGCGCAACGCCTTCCGCCCCCAGCCCAGGCCCGCCCGCACCAGCCTGGACGACAGGAAATACAACATCAAAGAGCAGAACCGGGGCCCGGAGTACCTGCTGGTGGACGGGTACAACATCATTTTCGCCTGGGAGGAGCTGAAGGCCGCCGCCCAGGACAGCCTGGACGCCGCCCGGCAGCAGCTCATGGACCTTCTGAGCAACTACCAGGGGTTCAAAAAGAACGTGGTGATCCTGGTGTTCGACGCCTACAAGGTGCCCCGGGCCACCCAGGACGTGGTGAAGTACCACAACATCTACGTGGTGTACACCAAGGAGGCCGAGACCGCTGACGCCTATATCGAGCGGGCCACCTACGAGATCGGGAAGCACCACCGGGTGCGGGTGGCCACCTCCGACGGGGCCGAGCAGCTCATCATCCTGGGCCACGGGGCCCTGCGGCTGTCCGCCGCCACCTTCAAGGCGGAGGTGGAGCAGGCGGCGGGGCAGATCGCCGCCATCCTGGCGGCCAACAACCGTTCCGCCCCCTCCAAGCCGGTGGCCGCCGCCCTGGAGCGGGCCCGTCAAGCCAGGGAGCACTCCCCGTAAAACCAAAATGGCTGCTCCTGGGGAGCAGCCATTTTTCATTGTAAAAGAAAACCACCGGCAATGCCGGTGGTTCCAAAAAGCTTTAGCTATGCCCAGAAAAAATATCCGAGCGAAGCGAGGAAACAGTAAAAAACGAAGGAGAGGAAAGGAGAGAAATATTGGAAATGGAATATAGGAGAACCCTACCGCTATTTGAATAGCAGCAGGGCACTCCATGCAAGAGAAATTCAGTTGTGAGCCTATAGGCTCTGCTGGTAAAACGCCCTAAGGGGGCCTGTGCAAACCACCGGCACGGCCGGTGGTTATGATTTTTTGTTATTTAGACATTTTTTCCTTTACAGGAGGGGAAAAGTCCTGTATACTGAGTTAAGAAGTGATGATTTTTGGCCATATATTTCTAGTACGAAATAATATGGCCGCCGGCTCCGCCGCCGCGGAGAGAAAGGAGATGCTTTGCGACATCATAACAAGCTCTTATTTGAAAAGATCCGGGAATCCCTGGCATCCGTGCTGCCCATCACGGCCATCGTGCTGGTCATCAGCGTCACCATCGCCCCGCTGACGCTGGGGGCCATGATCATGTTCGTGTTCGGCGCCATCCTGCTGATCCTGGGCATGGGGCTGTTCACCCTGGGGGTGGACATGTCCATGATCCCCATGGGGGACGGCATCGGCGTGGAGATCAGCAAGAGCCGCCGGATCGCCCTGCCCCTGCTGGTGTGCTTCATCCTGGGCGTGGTCATCACCATTGCCGAGCCCGACCTGCAGGTGCTGGCCGAACAGCTGCCTTCCGTGCCCAACATGACCCTGATCCTGGCGGTGGCCGTGGGGGTGGGCTTCTTCCTGGTGGTAGCCCAGGTCCGCATGATCTTCAACATCCCCCTGTCCTATACCCTTCTGTTCTTTTACGTCATCGTCTTCGGCCTGTCCTTCTTCGCGCCGGACACCTTTATCCCCGCGGCCTTCGACTCCGGCGGCGTTACCACCGGGCCCATCACCGTGCCCTTCATCATGGCCCTGGGCATCGGCCTGGCCGCCATCCGAAGCGACAAAAACTCGGGCAGCGACTCCTTCGGCCTGGTGGCCCTGTGCTCCGTGGGGCCCATCCTGGCAGTGATGGTGCTGGGCATCGTGATGAACGACATGGGCGCGGCCTACACCCCTGTGTCCATCCCCGACGTGGGGGACACCCGGCAGGCCGCCCTGCTCTTTGTCCATGAGCTGCCCGCCTATATCGGCGAGGTGGCCATGGCCCTGCTGCCCATCATGGTGATCTTCGCCCTGTTCCAGCTGCTGTTCCGCCGGTTCAAGCGGCAGCAGCTGGGGCGTATCCTGGTGGGCCTGGCCTACACCTACGCCGGGCTGGTGCTCTTCCTCACCGGGGTGAACGTGGGCTTCGCCCCGGCGGGGGCCACCATCGGGCGGGGCATCGCCTCCGGCGGCACGGAGTGGATGCTGGTGCCCATCGGAGCCCTGGTGGGCTACTTTATCGTCCGGGCCGAGCCTGCGGTGCAGGTCCTGGCCCGGCAGGTGGAGGAAAACACCAACGGCTCCGTGACCCAGAAGGCCCTGAACCTGGCCCTGTCCATCGGCATGGCGGTTTCGGTGGGGCTGGCCATGCTGCGCATCCTCACCGGCCTGCCCATCCTGTACATCCTGGTGCCCGGCTACGCCGTGGCCCTGGGCATGACCTTTTTCGTGCCCCAGCTTTTCACCGGCATCGCCTTTGACTCCGGCGGGGTGGCCTCCGGCCCCATGACCACCACCTTCCTGCTCCCCCTGGCCATGGGGGCCTGCGAGGCGGTGGGGGGCAACGTGCTCACCGACGCCTTCGGCATCGTGGCCCTGGTGGCCATGACCCCGCTGTGCACCATCCAGCTGCTGGGCCTGTACGGCAAGTGGAAGGTGCGCCAGGAGATCCAGGCCCGCCGCCAGGCGCTCCAGCGGGCCCTGGAGGGGCTGGAGTCCGGCGTGGTCTATTGGGAGGTGTGATCTGTGCTGAAAGAGATACGACCCATGCAGCTGCTGGTCTCCATTGTGGAGGGCGGCAAGGGCACGGAACTGAAGGCCTATTATAAGCAGCACCATCTGCTGCAGCATATCCAGGCCTTCGGCCGGGGCACGGTGGCCTCCCATCTGCTGGACACCCTGGGCTTCGGCACCCCCGACCGGGACGTGCTCCTCACCCTGGCCCCCAGGGACAACGTGCGGCAATTCATGGCCCACCTGAAGGACGAGGACCGCTCCAAGCTGAACATACAGGGCATCGCCTTTTCCCTGGACCTGTCGGGCATGAGCGCCATTCTGGCGGTGTGCCTGTCCCAGACCGAAGGCGTGCAAATGGAAGAAGGAGGACAGAGCGTGGAACAGCGCAAGCGACACAGTCTGATTTTAGTTACCGTCAACCAGGGCTGCACCGACGCGGTGATGGACACCGCCCGCTCCGCCGGCGCCCGGGGCGGCACCGTCATCCGGGCCCGCTGGGCCGAGGCCGGCGAGATCCAGAAGATCGCGGGCATCACCCTCCAGGCGGAAAAGGAGGTCCTGGCCATCGTGGCCGTGGACGAGGACCGCAACGCCATCATGGAGGCCATCGACAGGCACCACGGCGTCCAGACCCCCGACCAGGCCATGGTCATCTCCCTGCCCGTGGACCAGACCGCCCGGCTGGACTGACCCCATTTTCTCAGGAGGCGCGCCCTATGGACCTTGCTCCCATGCATGTCGTCGCCCGCATCCGCAGCGACTTTCCCGCCAAATTCGGCATACCCCGGCAGAGCGGCCTGGTGGAGGAGCTGCGGGCCGCCGTGGTTTTTGAGCCGGAGTACCGCGACCCCGCCGCCCTGCGGGGGCTGGAGGGCTTTACCCATATCTGGCTCATCTGGCAGTTCTCCGAAAATCTGCGGGAGGGCTGGTCCCCCACGGTGCGCCCGCCCCGGCTGGGCGGCAACGAGCGCATGGGGGTGTTCGCCACCCGCTCCCCCTTCCGCCCCAATCCCATCGGCCTGTCCTGCGTGCGCCTGCTGGGGGTGGAGCAGGACCGGGACCTGGGCCCGGTCCTGGCGGTGGCGGGGGCCGACCTGATGGACGGCACCCCCATTCTGGACGTCAAGCCCTACATCCCCTATGCCGACTCCCACCCGGAGGCCAGCGGCGGCTTCACCGGCAATAGCGGCGGGCCCACCCTGGCGGTGGCCTTCCCCCCGGAGCTGCTGGAGCGGGTGCCGGAGGGCAAGCGGGCCGCCCTGACGGGGGTGCTGGCCCGGGACCCCCGCCCGCCCTATCAGCACGACCCGGACCGGGTGTACGGCATGGCCTTTGCCGGGCTGGAGGTGCGCTTCACCGTGGCGGAGGACGTCCTCACGGTCCGTTCCGTTACTCCGGCCCCGTAATGCACGATAAGGCCCCCGGCCCGCAAAAGCGGGCCGGGGGCCTTTGTGTTCCGCTCCAGCGGCGTCACGCCGCGGACAGCTCTTCCAGTTCAGCCAGCGCCTCCCCCTCGGTATCTCCCGAGCAGCAGAAACGGCCGGTCTGGTCGTAGATCTCCACATGTCCGTGGATATAGCGGATCTCGTAGCTCATGGTCAGCGCTCCTTTCTGTCTCATCCTGAGCACAGTATAAAAGAAGCGCTGTCCCATAAAACGGACTATTCCTCCCCGGTCTCCAGCTGGGCCAAAAATTCCTCCCAGCTCTCCGGGTGGTCCACAAAGTACTTGGGGCAGATCTTGCCTGTCACGTCGTAGTGGCGGATGATCTGGTCGGGCTCCAGGTCGTACGCGTCCATGAGCCAGCGGGTGAGGCGCACCAGGGAGTCGTAGGTGGCCTGGTTGAACTGGCCGCTGTCGTCCGGGTGGCAGCACTCGATGGCGATGGTGTCGGCGTTGCGGTTGCTGGAGCAGTAGGCGATCTCGTTCAGAGGGACGTTCTGGATGATCTCCCCATCCAGGCCCACCAGGAAGTGGCTGGAGGCGTAGGTCTCCCCGGTCTTGGCCAGGTTCTGGAAGAAGCTGTGGTTTTGTTCCGCGGTGGTGCCGGGGTTGCCCACATAGTGGATCACCACGCCGTTGACCTGCTCCAGGGGGGTGCCGGGGCGGGAGTACTCGTTCAGGGGGAGCAGCTCCTGCGTCACCCACTCCGGCGTATCCGGGACGGATATGCCCGCCGCGCTCCCGGGGTCTGCGCCCGCCTTGGGGGCGAAGGGGTCGATGAGCTTGACCACCGCCAGCACCGCCACCAGGGCGACGAGCCAGGGAAGGGGGCTGCGCCGCCGCCGGGGCCGGCGGGCCACCCGGCGGCCCCCTCTGCTTCTGCGCATCGGAGCCTCTACGGGCATATACGTTCCCTCCTTCCGACAGGTTTCGTTTTTTCTATCATAGCACAGATCCGGCGGGCTGTCTCTTAAATTTTTCTGAACTGTACATGGAAACGGCGGCGCGTGTTTCTCACGCGCCGCCGTCAGCCTGCCGAAAAAGCCTCGCAGAGTTCGCGCCCGCAGGCGCGAAAAAATTGAGATCTGTTTTCCCCGGGGACATGAGCCACGGGGAAAACACTGCTCAGACCGCAAGTGTGGGCTTTGTCCGCCTAGAGCGGACAAATCCTGCGCGCAGCGGGCTGTATCTTACTCGAAAAAGTGGCAGAGGCACTTTTTCGGCAGTCTCACGCGCCGCCGCTTGGTATGGCCTGGTTATTCGCCCAGCGCCCGGTCAAAGGCGTCCTTGACCGGCTGGGAAAAGCAGACGAAGGTGACGGTCTCCACCGGCCCGCCGTGCTCCGCCAGGAAGGCCCGCACGGCCCTTACCGCCACGGCGGCGGCCTGGTCCAGGGGGTAGCGGTACACCCCGGCGGAGATGGCCGGGAAGGCCACGCTCCTGCACCCATGCTCCGCCGCCAGCTTCAGGCTCTCCCGGTAGCAGGAGGCCAGCAGCGCCTCCTCCCCGTGCCCCCCGCCCCGCCACACGGGGCCGGGGGTGTGGATGACGTATTTTGCGGGCAGGTTATAGCCCTTTGTGATCTTGGCCTGGCCGGTGGCGCAGCCGTGGAGGGTGCGGCACTCGGCCAGCAGCTCCGGGCCGGCGGCCCGGTGGATGGCCCCGTCCACCCCGCCACCCCCCAGCAGGGTGCAGTTGGCGGCGTTGACGATGGCGTCGGCCTCTACCTTTGTAATGTCCCCCAGAAGGGTCCTGATCTCACTCATCGCGCTCCCCGTCCCCTTCCTCCGGCCGGGGCAGCTCCCCGGCCTCCTCCCGGGCGTCGGCCTCCACCGCCTGCCAGGAGGCGGGGGGCTGGAGGTGGTCCGGGTCGGTGAACACCTGCCGGAAGGTGCCGGCGTCCATGTTCTCGTACTTGAGCAGGTAGTTTGCCACCACCTCCAGCTGGCTGCGGCGCTGGGAGAGGATCTCCCGGCAGCGGTCATAGGCTCCGTCGATGAGGGCCTTGACCTCCTGGTCGATGAGGGCGGCCACCTCCTCGGAGTAGTTCTTGGTCTGGGCCATGGAGCGGCCGATGAACACCTCGTCGTGGCCGGAGTCGAACACCACGTTGCCCAGCTTGTCGCTCATGCCGTACCGGGTGACCATGTTGCGGGCGATGGAGCTGGCCCTCTGCAGGTCGTTGCCCGCGCCGGTGGAGATGTCGCCCAGGGCCAGCTGCTCGGCGGCCCGGCCGCCCAGGCAGACGGCGATGTGCTCGGTGAGCTGCTGCCTGGACTGGAAGGTCACGTCCTCCTGGGGCAGGGAGATGGTCATGCCGCCGGCCATGCCCCGGGGGATGATGGTGATCTCGTGGACGGGATCCTGGGTGGGCAGGTCGTGGATCACGATGGCGTGGCCCGCCTCGTGGTAGGCGGTGAGCTTCCGCTCCCGCTGGATGACCACCCGGCTCTTCTTCTCCGGCCCGGCGATGACCTTGATCACCGCCTCGTTGAGCTCGGCCATGCCGATGAAGCGGTGGCGCTTGCGGGCGGAGAGGAGGGCGGCCTCATTCATCAGGTTCTCCAGATCCGCGCCGGTGAAGCCGCCGGTGCCCTTGGCCAGCTCCGCCAGGGACACGTCGTCCCCCAGGGGCTTGTTGCGGGCGTGAACCTTGAGGATGGCCTCCCGGCCCTTGATGTCCGGGTAGCCCACATAGATCTGCCGGTCAAACCGGCCGGGGCGCAGCAGGGCGGGATCCAGGATGTCCTGCCGGTTGGTGGCCGCCATGACCACCACCCCCTCGTTGGAGCCGAAGCCGTCCATCTCCACCAGCAGCTGGTTGAGGGTCTGCTCCCGCTCGTCGTGGCCGCCGCCCAGGCCGGCGCCCCGCTGCCGGCCCACGGCGTCGATCTCGTCGATGAACACGATGGCCGGTGCGTTCTTCTTGGCCTGGTCGAAGAGGTCCCGGACCCGGCTGGCGCCCACGCCCACGTAGAGCTCCACGAAGTCGGAACCCGAGATGGACAGGAAGTGGACCCCCGCCTCTCCGGCCACCGCCTTGGCCAGCAGGGTCTTGCCGGTGCCCGGCGGGCCCACCAGCAGCACCCCCTTGGGGATGCGGGCCCCCAGGTCCAGGTAGCGCTTGGGGTCCCGGAGGAACTCCACGATCTCCTGGAGCTCCTCCTTCTCCTCATCGGCGCCGGCCACGTCTTCAAAGGTGACCTTTTTCTGTTCGTCCGTGACCGTGCGGGTGCGGGCCCGGCCGAAGCGGGCGGTGCGGTCGGCCCCGCCGCCGCCTCCGCCGCCCCCGGCCTGCCGCAGGAACATGAAGTACCACAGCAGGCCAAAGACCACCAGGATGGCCACCCAGGGCAAAAAGCTCACCCAATAGGGGGGCGTCCAGCTCTTGGGATAGTCATAGTCGGAGATGATGCCCAGGCGCACCTGCTCCACGATCAGGTCGTTGAAGTCCTCCCGGAACCAGTCCGGGTCGCCCACGTCGTACTGCACCGTGGCCTGGCCGTTCACCGGCTCCTTCAGCCAGAGGGTGAGGGAACCGTCATCCTGAAGGGACACCTGGGACACCTGCTGCTCCTCCAGCAGGCGGCGGATCTGGCCGTATGTGACCGCCGTCTGGTCGCTCATGCCGCCCTGGAGGGCAAAGACCGTCATCACCAGGATCAGGGCGATGAGCAGGTAAAATCCCACGTCCCGCATGCTTCCATTCCGTTTCAAAGGTTGGCCACGTCCTTTCCGGGCAGATTGGGCGCCTGGGCGCCGGCGTCACCGATCCTCGTACACCGAGGGCTTGAGCACGCCGATGTAGGGCAGGTTGCGGTATTTCTCGTCGTAGTCCAGGCCGTAGCCCACCACGAAGTAGTCGGGGATGGTAAAGCCGGAGTAGTGCAGCTCCACGGGTTTGACCCGGCGGGAGGGTTTATCCAGCAGGGTGCACAGCCGCACGGAGGCGGGCTTGCGGGCCTGGAGGAGCTGGAGCAGGTAGCTCAGGGTGTTGCCGCTGTCCAGGATGTCCTCCACCACGATCAGGTCCCGGCCCTCGATCTGCTCGCTCAGGTCCTTGACGATCTTCACCTGGCCGGAACTGGAGGTGCCCGCGCCGTAAGAGGACACGGCCATGAAGTCCACCGTGCAGGGCAGGTGGATCTGCCGCACCAGGTCGGCCATGAACACGAAGGACCCCCGCAGCACGCTGACCAGCAGCGGCTCCTTGCCGGCGTAGTCCCGGTCGATCTCGGCGGCGATCTCCGCCACCCGTGCCCGCAGCTGCTCCTCGGAGAAGAGCACCCGCTCCACGTCTTTGTCCAGAATGTGTTCCATCTGTCTGTCTCACTCCGTTTTCCAAATGATCAGTTCCCAGGCCGGTTCTCCCGGCCGGGCCAGGCGGCTCTGGTCCGCCCCGAAGCCCGCCACGGCGATGACGCCCGCCCGGTCGGCCAGGACGGGGATGCGCTCCCGCTCCCGCCGGGGGACCTTCTCGTCGATGAAGAGCTTTTTCACAGTCTTGGTGCCCCCGCGGCGGGGCAGGGCGATCTGGTCCCCCGTCCGCCGGGGCCGGATCACCGCCCCCTCGCCCAGGGCGTCCCGGGCCAGGTAAAGCCTCCCCGGTCCTCCCGCCCCCTCCGGCGGGCACACCGCCGGCCGGCAGGCAAAGCGCCAGGGGGTGTCTCCCGCCGCCGTCTCCCCGTCCAGCTTCAGGGGCGCGGGGTCGAAGGGGGGCAGGGGGTCGGCCCGGGTGGTAAACAGCAGCTCCTTATATACCCGCTGGGCCAGCTTGCCGCCGGGCAGGTACACCACCGCCGAGGGGTCCTCTCCCCGGGCCAGTTCCACCACCGACTTCAGGTGGGCGGCGGTGCAGTTGGTGTCCCCGTCCCCCAGCATTTCCAGCATACGGCGCACCGCCCGGGGGGCGATGGCGGCGGGGAGGCCGGCGATGACGGCGGCCTCGATGACCAGGTCGTCCTCCGCCCACCGGGCGGCCCGGCAGGCCTCCGCCGCCCGGGCGTTGAGGTAGTCGTTATCGGAGCGCAGGTAGCCCATGGTCTCCGCCGCGCTCTCGGTAAGGCGGGGGTTGAGCTGCCGCAGCACCGGCACCACCTGGCGGCGGATGCGGTTGCGGGCGTAGCGCTCGTCGGAATTGGTGGAGTCCTCCCCGTAGGGCACGCCGTGCTCGGCGGCGTAGGCCGCGATGTCCGCCCGGCTGACGGTGAGCAGGGGGCGCACGATCTCCCCCCGCCGGGGCGGGATGCCCGCCAGGCCGTGGAGCCCCGCTCCCCGCACCAGGTGGAGCAGCAGGGTCTCCAGGTTGTCGTCGGCGTTGTGGGCGGTGGCGATGCGGCCGCAGCCCAGCTCCGCCGCCGTCCGGCGGAGGAAGTCGTACCGCAGCAGCCGCCCGGTCTCCTCCACCCCAAGGCCCAGGCGGGTGGCCTCGGCGTACACGTCCCCCCGCTCCACCGCGCAGGGGATGCCATGCCCGGCGCACCAGCCGGCCACCCGCTCGGCGTCGGCGTCGGCGTCCGCCCCCCGCATGCCGTGGTGGTAGTGGGCGGCGGCCAGGGTGAAGCCCCCCTCCGCCGACAGGGTGTGGAGCAGGTGGAGCAGGCACATGGAGTCCACCCCCCCGGACACGGCGCACAGCACCTTCCCGCCCCGGGGGAGCATATCGTATTCCGCTGTCAGGGCGCGGACGGCTTCCAGCATGGGGGCCTCCTTCAAAAAATCAAGTGCCGCAGGCTTCCGAAGACGGGCGGCTGATAGCCGCCCCTACACAGTTTTCGGACTGGTTTGCTTATAGCCGTAGGGGCGATTATCAATCGCCCGCAGGGAGCAGCCCCCGGCTCAATATTCTTCGTGTCTCCGGTCGATGCTGGAGAACGTGGTGTACTCCGGCAGCCACTGCAGCTCCACGGTGCGGGTCTCGCCGTGGCGGTTCTTGGCGATGATACACTCGGCCAGGTTGTGGTCCTCGCTGTCCTCGTTGTAGTAGTCGTCCCGGTAGAGGAACATGACGATGTCGGCGTCCTGCTCGATGGCGCCGGACTCACGCAGGTCGGAGAGCATGGGCCGCTTGTCGGAGCGGCTCTCCGGGCCGCGGGAGAGCTGGGACAGGCACACCACCGGCACGTTGAGCTCCTTGGCCATGATCTTCAGGGCCCGGGAGATGTCGCTCACCACCTGCTGGCGGTTGTCCCCGCTGCGCTGGGGCCCGCCGGCGGAGGTCATCAGCTGCAGGTAGTCGATGACCACCAGGCCCAGGTCGTCCACCCGGCGGCACTTGGCCAGCATATCGGCCACCGACAGGGAGGGGTTGTCGTCGATGAGGATCTGGGTCTGGTTCAGGGCGGCGGAGGCGGCGGCGATCTTGGACCAGTCCTCCTCGCCCAGCTTGCCGGTGACCAGCTTCTTGTTGTCCACAAACGCCTCGCTGGAGATCAGGCGCATACACAGCTGCTCCCGGCTCATCTCCAGGGAGAAGAACACCACCGTCTTGCCGGAGAACTTGCCGGCGTGGAGCAGCAGATTGAGGGCGAAGGAGGTCTTGCCCATGCCCGGCCGGGCGGCCAGGAGGATGAGGTCGGACTTGTTCAGGCCCGAGATGGCCGCGTCCACATCGGGCAGGCCGGTGCTGAGCCCGGGCACCGCCTGGCCGCTGGCGGCCAGCTCGTTGAGCCGCTCGTACACGTCCAGGATTACGCTGGAGATGTGGGTGAGGCCCTGGGCGGCCCGGCCCTGGCGGATGGCGTAGATGCGCTGTTCGGCGGCCTCCAGCACCTCCTGCCCCGTGCCGGTGCCCTCCTGTACCAGGGCGGTGAGCGCCCCGGCGGTCTCGGCGATGCGGCGCAGGAGGGCCTTGTCCTTCACAATGGCCACATATTCCTTCACGTTGGCCGCCGTGGGGGTGATATCCATGAGCTGGAGGATGTAATTGCGGGAGGTGTTCTCGTCGTACACCCCGTCCTGCTTCATGTGCTCCAGCACCGTCACCGGGTCGATGGTGAGGGAGAAGTTGAACATGGAGTAGATGGTCTCGTAGATCTCCCGGTTGGTGCGCAGGTAGAAGTCCTCGGGCTTGAGGGCCTCGATCACCTCGGGCACGCACCGGGCGTCGATGAGCATGGAGCCCAGCACGCTCTGCTCCGCCTCCGTGCTGTGGGGCATCTGGCGGCTGAGCAGCTCCTCTTCACCTGGCATGTTCTCACCTCCTGGGACTGGAAACAGCGGGCGGATGATATCCGCCCCTACAGACGGGGCCGCGCTGGCGGCCGCGATTTATCGCGGCCCTACATACATGCTGTTCGGTTTCATACACGTAGGGCCGCCATATATGGCGGCCGCGGCCACGCATAACCCGTAGGGGCCGCCGCCCTCGGCGGCCCGCTCAGGCCTCGGCCACGACCACCTTCAGAGTGCCGGTGACCTCATAGCCCAGCTTCACCTTCAGCTCGTAGCCGCCGAAGGTCTTGATGGGCTCGTCCTGGACGATCTTGGTCTTGGGGATGGTGATGCCGTGCTGGGCCTGGAGGGCGTCGGCGATCTCCTTGCTGGTCACCGCGCCGAACAGCCGGCCGCCGTTGCCCCCCTTGGCCACCACCTTGACGGTGAGCTCCTTGAGCCTGGCGGCGGTGGCCTCGGCCTCCGCCTTCTCGGCGGCCTCCTGGGCCTTCTTGGCCTTCTCCTGCATCTTCATGGTGTTGATGTTCTCCGCCGTGGCGGGCACCGCCAGCTTGCGGGGCAGGAGGAAATTGCGGGCATAGCCGTCGCTGGCCTCGATGAGCTGGCCCTTCTTGCCCTGTCCCTTCACGTCCTGCTGCAAAATTACCTTCATGGTATCCCGTTCCTTTCTCATGGCTGCGGGCGGGTCTGGGACCCGCCCCTACATGGGTCTGCTTCCGTAGGGGCAGGTCCCAGACCTGCCCGTCCTGATCTCTATTCGTCCTCCAAATACTGGTCGATGGCCCGGAGGAGCATCCCGGCCACCTCGTCCACCGTCTTGCCGGGGACCTGGGCGCCGGCGGTGGCGGCGTTGCCGCCGCCCCCCAGCTTCTCCAGCACCACCTGCACGTTCACGTCCCCCATGCTGCGGGCGGAGAGGATCACCCGTCCCTCCTGGTCGGGGAACAGGACAAAGGAGGTGTCCACGCCGGAGATGTTGAGCAGCTCGTCGGCGGCCTGGGCGGCGGTGACCCGGCCCACGGTGTGATCCACCTTGGCCACGGCGATGCCGGCCTTGACCATTTTCGCGTTCTGGATGATGTCGTACTTGGCGATCATGCCCTCCAGATCGTTCTGGAACAGCTTTTTTACGTCGCCGGTGTCCGCGCCGGAGCGGCGGAGGAAGGCGGCGGCCTCAAAGGTGCGGCTGCCGGTGCGCATGGTGAACTGCTTGGTGTCCAGCACCATGCCGGCCAGCAGGGCCTCCGCCTCG
>CALXEB010000047.1 GCA_944387215.1 uncultured Flavonifractor sp.
TTCCAGGGGGGCTTCTCCACCGGCCACGGCACCCTGCGGGAGCCCAACGACATCTCCTCCTACGCCGCCCTGGCCTGCATCGCCATCCAGTCCAACCAGAACGACCAGCACGGCGGGCAGTCCATCGTCAACTTCGACTACGGCATGGCCGACGGGGTGCGCAAGACCTTTGTCAAGCGCTACCGCCAGAACATGGCCCGGGCCCTGATGCTGCTGGAGGGCCGGGAGGACCCGGAGAAAGCGCTGAAGGCCGTCATGGCGGAAATCAGGGAGAACACCGGCCTGTTTCCCACCCTGGAGGACTGGGACGGCTACGCCGCCGCCGAGCGGGCGGCCCTGGCGCCCTCCTTCGGCACGGAGGAGGTGGTGGCGAAGGCCCAGGCCTTCGCCCACCGGCAGGCGGTGAAGGAGACCGACCGGGCCACTTACCAGGCCATGGAGGCCCTGATCCACAATCTGAACACCATGCACTCCCGGGCCGGGGCCCAGACCCCCTTCTCCTCCATCAACTACGGGCTGGACACCTCCCCCGAGGGCCGCATGGTGATGAAGAACGTGATGCTGGCCACCGAGGCGGGGCTGGGCGGCGGGGAGACCCCCATTTTCCCCATCCAGATCTTCCGGGTGAAGGAGGGGATCAACTACAACCCCGGCGAGCCCAACTACGACCTGTTCCAGCTGGCCATGCGCTGCTCCGCCAAGCGGCTGTTCCCCAACTTCTCCTTTATCGACGCGCCCTTTAACCTGCAGTACTACAAGCCCGGCCGCCCGGAGACCGAGATCGCCTACATGGGCTGCCGCACCCGGGTCATCGGCAACGTGTACGACCCTGAGCGGGAGATCTGCAACGGCCGGGGCAACCTGAGCTTTACCACCATCAACCTGCCCCGGCTGGCCATCAAGGCCCGGGGGGATCTGGACGCCTTCTTCGAGGGGCTGGACCGGATGCTGGATATGTGCGTGGATCAGCTGCTGGAGCGATTTGAGATCCAGTGCCGCAAGCACGTGTACAACTACCCCTTCCTCATGGGCCAGGGGGTGTGGCTGGACAGCGACAAGCTGGACTGGGAGGACGAGGTGCGGGAGGTCTTAAAGCACGGCACCCTGTCCGTGGGCTTCATCGGCCTGGCCGAGACCCTCAAGAGCCTCATCGGCGTCCACCACGGGGAGAGCGGGAAGGCCCAGGTGCTGGGCCTGGAGATCATCTCCCACATGCGCTCCCGGATGGACGCGGAGAGTGAGAAACGGGGACTGAACTTCTCCCTGCTGGCCACCCCCGCCGAGGGGCTGTCCGGCCGGTTCGTCAAGCTGGACCGGGCCCGGTACGGCTCCATCGAGGGGATCACCGACCGGGAGTACTACACCAACTCCTTCCATGTGCCGGTGTACTACCCCATCTCCGCCTACGACAAGATCAAGATCGAGGCCCCCTACCACGCCCTCACCAACGCGGGCCACATCAGCTACATCGAGATGGACGGGGACCCCTCCGACAATCTGGAGGCCTTCGAGAAGGTCATCCGCTGCATGAAGGAGAACGGCATCGGCTACGGCAGCGTCAACCACCCGGTGGACCGGGACCCGGTGTGCGGCTTCTCCGGCATCATCGGGGACCAGTGCCCCGGCTGCGGCCGCACGGAGGCCGACGGCGTGCCCTTTGAGCGCATCCGCCGCATCACCGGCTACCTGGTGGGCACCCTGGACCGCTTCAACAACGCCAAGCGGGCGGAGGAGCGGGACCGGGTGAAGCACGGCGTATAAGGGGATAGAGCGCATGACAGAATCAATCATCCGCCTGAAGCGGGGGGAGGGCCGCGCCTTCAAGGCGGGCGGGCCCTGGATTTACGACAACGAGATCGGCGAGATCCTGGGGGATCCCGCCGACGGGGATATCGTCCGGCTGGAGGACTACAACGGCTACCCCCTGGGGGTGGGCTTCCTCAACCGGGCCTCCACCATCGCGGTGCGGCTACTGTCCCGGGACGCGGACGCGGTGATCGACGCCGCCTTTCTGGAAAAGCGGGTGCGGGACGCCTGGAGCTACCGCAAGCGGGTGGTGGACACCTCCGCCTGCCGGGTGATCTTCGGGGAGGCCGACTTCCTCCCCGGCCTGGTGGTGGACAAGTTTGCCGACGTGCTGGTGGCCGAGTCCCTGGCCCTGGGCATCGACCGGCTGAAGCAGACCATCCTGGATATTCTGGTGCGGGTACTGGCCGAGGACGGGATTGCCGTCCGGGGCGTCTACGAGCGCAGCGACGCCAAGGTGCGCCTGAAGGAGGGCATGGAGCGCTTCAAGGGCTTCCTGACCGCCCCCTTCGACCCGGTGGTGGAGATCACGGAGAACGGCGTGCGCTACCTGGTGGACGTGGCCGAGGGGCAGAAGACCGGCTTCTTCCTGGACCAGAAGTATAACCGCCTGGCCATCCGGCCCCTGGCGCAGGGCGGCCGGGTGCTGGACTGCTTCACCCACACCGGGGCCTTCGCCCTCAACGCCGCCATGGGGGGCGCGGCGGAGGTCATCGGCGTGGACGCCTCCCAGCTGGGGGTGGACCAGGCGGCGAAGAACGCCGCCCTCAACGACCTGTCCGACCGGGCGCGCTTTGTCTGCGAGGATGTGTTCGACCTGCTGCCCCGGCTGGAAAAGCAGGGGGAGAAGTTCGACCTGGTGATCCTGGACCCGCCCGCCTTCACCAAGTCCCGCTCCTCGGTGAAGAAGGCGGTCACCGGCTACCGGGAGATCAACCTGCGGGGCATCAAACTGGTGAAAAACGGCGGCTTTCTGGCCACCTGCTCCTGCTCCCACTTCATGACGCCGGAGCTGCTGGAAAAGACCATTCAGGAGGCCGCCCGGGACGCCCGCCGCCGCCTGCGGCAGGTGGAGTTCCGCACCCAGGCCCCCGACCACCCCATCCTCTGGGGGGCGGGGGAGTCCTACTACCTGAAATTCTACATCTTCCAGGTGGTGGACGAGCAGTAAATCAGAACAGGGCCGCCGCACCGCGCGGCGGCCCTGCTTTGCAGGGAGGGAGAGATATGCGCATCGCCAATACCGTGTCCGACTCCATTGTGGACGGCCCCGGCCTGCGGTTCACGGTGTTCACCCAGGGCTGCCCCCACCGCTGCTCCGGCTGCCACAATCCGGAGACCCACGACCCCGCCGGCGGGCGGGAGGTGACGGTGGACGAGCTGGCGGAGCGGATGCTGACCAACCCCCTCACCGACGGCCTCACCCTCTCCGGCGGGGAGCCCTTCTGCCAGCCGGCGGAATGCGCCGCCCTGGCGCGGATCGCCCGGGAAAAGGGCTTGAACGTATGGGTGTATACGGGTTATACTTATGAGAGGCTGCTTTCCGGGGCGGTGCCCGGGGCGCTGGAGCTGCTGGAGCAGGCCCACGTGCTGGTGGACGGGCCCTTCCTGCTGGCGGAGAAGTCCTACGCCGCCCTCTTCCGGGGCAGCAGCAACCAGCGGCTCATCGACGTGCCCGCCTCCCTGGCCGCCGGGCGGGTGGTGCTGTGGGAGCGGCCTGACCCCCTGGCCCACTTCGTGCGCCCGGAATCGTAGGGACGGCCTGTGGTCGCCCGCCGGCCTGCGGCGCGGGGAGGCCCGGCACGGGGGGCGGGCGGATGATATCCGCCCCTACAGACCACGCGGCCGGTCATTGCGGGCGCGCTATGTATGGCGGCCGTTTGTGGGGCGCGGCATCCCTGACGCGCCGCGCCGTCTACGGGCGGATTCCGCCCTCCTCTGCCAGCCCCGCGCCGGTGCGCAGGCCCAGCAGGAAGGCGTGGGTGGCGGCGAAGGCCGCCACCGCCTCTACATCCTTTCGGGTCTCCTCGGTCTGGTTCCCGTCGCACAGGGCGGCTCGGAAGGCGTCCCCGTCGTCCATGGGCCGGGTGTCCAGGTAGGGCCTGATATAGTGGGCGTAGAGGAAGGTCAGAAAGTCGGACAGGGCAGTCACCTCAAAACACGAACTTCTGTGATGCCTTTATAATACACGAAATTTAGTGATGTGTCAAGAGGGGGAAATGAAAAATGGAAATTATTTTGCCCGGCCTGGCAGAGCGGCTGAAACCCCTGCGGAAGGAAAAGAAAAAGACCCAGGTGGAGATGGCGGAGCTGCTGGGTATTACTGACCGCCACTACCAGAAGATCGAGTACGGGCAGATCAATATTCCGGCGACGACCCTGATCGCCCTGGCCGACTACTTCCGGGTGACCACCGACTACCTGCTGGGCCGGGAGGGACAGGATGACCGTCGTTGACAAACAGACCTGGCCCCGGCGGGCCATCTACGACTTCTTCGCCCCCATGTCCGACCCCTTCTACACCCTCACCTTCCCGGTGGACGTGACCGCCCTGCGGGCCTGGTGCAAGCGCCATGGCCTGCCCTTCTACCCGGCCATGGTGTTCGCCGTCACCAAGGCTATGGAGGAGGTGGAGGCCTTCCGCTATAAGGACCGGGACGGGGTGATCGTCCACCACGACGCCCTGGTGCCAAGCTTTACCGACCTGAGGCCGGGCAGCGAGACCTTTTATATCGTCACCCTGGAGGCGGGGGAGGACCCGGCGGACTTCTGCCGCCGGGCCAAGGAGCAGTCCGCGGCCCAGACGCAGTTCATCACCGCCGGGCCCTGGGATGCCGACCAGCTGGTCTACTTCACCTGCCTGCCCTGGTTCCCCGTCACCGCCCTGAAGAACGAGAAGGATTTGAACCTCTCCGACTCGGTGCCCCGGGTGGCCTGGGGCCGGTGGGAGGAGAAGGGGGCGCGCACCGAGCTGCTGCTGAGCCTGGAGCTCAACCACCGCCTGCTGGACGGGGTCCATGTGGGGAAGTTTTACGAGGCCCTCAAGGAGTGGATGAGACAGCTATGACCGCAGACGATTTCAAGGCCCGCTGGGCGGGCCATGAACCCGGGCCCCAGGACCTGACGGGGGAGTACGCCGTGCTGGTGCCCCTGGTGGAGCGGCCGGAGGGGCTGTGCCTGCTCTACGAGGTGCGCGCCAGCAGCCTGGACCGGCAGCCGGGGGAGGTGTGCTTCCCCGGCGGGAGGATGGAGCCGGGGGAGGACCCGGTGGCCTGCGCCCTGCGGGAGACCTGGGAAGAGCTGGCCATTCCGCCGGAAAAGGTGGAGGTGGTGGCCCGGCTGGACTTCCTCATCCACCAGGGGGGCTTCGCCATGTACCCCGTGCTGGGGGTGGTGGACCCGGACGCGCCGGTGGTCCCCGGCCCCGCCGAGGTGGCGGAGGTCTTCTGCGTGCCGGTGGACTGGCTGAGGCGGAACCCCCCGGCGGTGTACACTTACGACCTGGTCCCCAATGTGGGGGCGGACTTCCCTTACGAGCGTATCGGCTTCCCCCAGGGCTACCGCTGGCGGGGCGGAAAGGTGGAGGTGCCGGTGTACGACTGGCCGGGCCGCCCCATCTGGGGCCTTACCGGCCGCATCACCAGGCACCTGATGGAGCAGACGCCGTGAGGGCGCCGGAGCGGCTGGGGCCCTATCTCTACCGGCAGTCGGACGGCTGCTTCCCCCTGGGGGCGGACACTTTGGCCCTGGGGGCCTTCGCGTCGGTGCGGCGGGGGGACCGGGTGTGCGACCTGGGCTGCGGCGCGGGGGCCCTCCTGCTGCTGCTGGCCGGCCGGGCGGGGGGGCTGACGTTGGCGGGCGTCGAGCAGGACCCCGCCGCCGCCGCCCTGGCCCGGCGGGACCGGGCGGACAACGGCCTGGCGGGGGAGATCCGTACCGGCGACGTGGGTGCGCTCTCCCGCGCCCTCCCCGCCGGGGGCTTTTCCCTCATCGTGTCCAACCCGCCCTACTTTGTCCCCGGCCGCGGGGCCGCCGGCGGGCCTGCCCGCACCGAGGGGGCCTGCGGCCTGGAGGGCTGGTGCGCCGCCGCCGGGCGGCTGGTGAAGAACGGGGGGCGCTTCGCCCTGGTCCACCGGCCGGAGCGGCTGGCCGATCTCTTTGCCGCCCTGCGGGGGGCGGGGCTGGAGCCCAAGCGGCTCCGGCTGGTGCAGCACGGGCCGGACAAGCCCCCCTCCGCCGCCCTGGTGGAGGCGGTACGGCAGGGCCGGCCGGGGCTGGCGGTGCTGCCGGCCCTGCTTTTGACGGAGCGGTGAGACGTTTCGCAAAAGCGGAACGGCGGGCGGATAATGTCCGCCCCTACATGCATTCCTGATTTCATCGGAGGTGACCCTATGCCCGGCACACTTTATCTGGTCCCCACCCCCATCGGCAACCTGGGGGACATTTCCCGGCGGTGCGCCGACACCCTGGCCGCGGTGGACTTTGTCGCCGCCGAGGACACCCGGGTGACCCTGAAGCTGCTCAACCACCTGGGGCTGAAAAAGCCCCTGGTGTCCTACTACCGCCACAACACCGCCGCCGGCGGGGAGGCGGTGCTGGAGCGGCTGCTGGCGGGGGAGAACTGCGCCCTGGTCACCGACGCGGGCACCCCGGCGGTGTCCGACCCCGGGGAGGAGCTGGTGGCCCAGTGCGCCGCCCGGGACATCCCGGTGGTGAGCCTGCCCGGCCCCTGCGCCCTCATCACCGCCCTAGCGGCCTCCGGCCTGCCCACCGGGCGGTTCACCTTCGAGGGCTTTCTGGCCATGAACAGGAAAAACCGCCGGGCCCATCTGGAGAGCCTGGCGGGAGAGGAACGCACCATGATTTTCTATGAGGCCCCCCACAAGCTGCGGGCCACCCTGGAGGACCTGAAGGGGGCCTTCGGCCCGGAGCGGCGGATCGCCCTGTGCCGGGAGCTGACCAAGCTCCACGAGGAGGTCCGCCGCACCACCCTGGGCCAGGCGGCGGACTGGTACGGGGCCAACCCGCCCCGGGGGGAGTTTGTGCTGGTGGTGGAGGGGGCGCGGCCGGAGACGGCGGCGGCCCCGGACTGGCCGGAGGCCCTGGGCCGGGTGGAGGCCCTGCGGGGGGAGGGGCTTTCCCTGCGGGACGCGGTGCGCCAGGCGGCCAGGGAGACCGGCCTGCCCAAAAACGAGCTTTACGACCGGGCGGTGGGGAAAGGATGACTTCCAATTTCCCGCCAAAAAATTACGAATTGTAATATATTGGGGGAAGGAAAGAACGGCCGGCGCCATATGGGAAAGCCCCTCTGCCGCTTGAAGGCAGGGGGGCTTGTTCCGTTTAGTTCCCGTTCTCCTTGTTCAGGAGCTCCCGGATGCAGTTGGGGCATACGTTTTTGCCCTTAAAGTTGATCACATCCTTGGCGTCGTCGCAGAAAATGCAGGCGGGCTGGTACTTTTTCAGCACGATGGAGGACCCGTCCACATAGATCTCCAGAGAATCCTTTTCCGCGATGTCCAGGGTGCGGCGCAGCTCGATGGGCAGGACGATCCTTCCCAGCTCGTCCACCTTGCGCACAATGCCGGTCGACTTCATATACTCGTTACTTCCTTTCCCCATAAATTTCCTACTTTAACAAGAAACTGGCACCATTATAACATATCGTATTCAAATGTCAATCAAGAATTGTAAAGTTAAGGAACTTTTATGTGAACTTGCCAGGAAAGGGCATGTTCCGCCCCCGCCCGCGTATAGATGGGAGGAAGGGGGCGGGAAGAATGGCGATGACGGTACTGTGGGCGGGCATGGCGGCGGCCGCCGTGCTGTGCGCCCTGGCCACCGGGCGGATGCCCGAGGTGTCGGCGGCGGCGGTGGAGGGCGCTGGGGCGGCGGTGGAACTGGCCCTGTCCATGGCGGGGATGCTCTGCCTGTGGATGGGCGTCATGGAGGTCATGCGGCGGGCGGGACTGGCGGAAAAGCTCTCCCGGCTGCTGCGGCCGGCGCTGCGGCGGCTCTATCCCGCCTTCGCCGGGGACCGGGCGGTGATGGACAGCATCGCCGCCAATGTGTCGGCCAACCTGCTGGGGCTGGGCAACGCCGCCACGCCCCTGGGCCTGCGGGCGGCCCAGGCCATGGCCAGGCGCACGCCGGGGGTGGCCTCCGACGGGCTGTGCATGCTGGTGGTGTGCAACACCGCCTCCATCCAGCTCATCCCCACCACCGTGGCCTCCGTGCGGGCGGCGGCGGGGTGCCAGACCCCCTTCGACATCCTGCCGGCGGTGTGGCTGGCCTCCACTTTGTCGGTGGCCGCCGGGATCGTGGCGGCCAAGCTTCTGGCCAGGGTGTGGCCGGCGTGACGGGGCAGCTCACCGCCCTGGTGGTCCCCCTGCTGCTGGCGGGGGTGGCCCTGTACGCCGCCGCCCGCCGGGTGGACGTATATGACGGGCTGGTCTGCGGGGCGCGGGACGGGTTCGACGTGCTGCTGCGGGTGGTCCCGGCCCTCATCGTCTTGCTGCCGGCGGTGTATATGCTCCGGGCCTCCGGGGCGCTGGAGCTGCTGGCCGGGGCGCTGGCCCCGGCGCTGGAGCGGCTGGGCGTGCCGCCGGAGACGGCGGGGCTGCTGCTGGTGCGGCCGGTGAGCGGCTCGGCCGCCCTGGGGGTGGGGGCGGAACTCATGGAGGCCTACGGCCCCGATTCCCCCGTGGGCCGCACGGCGGCGGTGATGCTGGGCTCCACCGAGACCACCTTTTACACCATCGCCGTCTATTTCAGCGCTGCCGGCGTGGTCAGGACCCGTTACGCCGTCCCCGCCGCCCTGTGCGCCGACCTGGCCGCCTTTCTGGCCGCCGCCTGGGCGGTGCAAGTCGTGTTTTACTCCTGAGGGGCGTCTGCCGCGCCGCCGGGACGCCGGGGCAGATGCCCCTCCACCCATGCCAGCACGTCGGCGTACACCTCATCCCGGTTGGTCTCGTTGAGCATCTCGTGCCGGCCGCCGGGGTAGAGCTTCACGGTCAGATCCTTCACCCCGGCCCTGCGGAACCAGCCCGCCACCTTTTTTACCCCCGCGCCGTTGGCCCCCACCGGGTCCCGGTCCCCGGAGAAGAAGAGCACCGGCGTGTCCGGGTCCATCCGCCGCAGGTTGGCCGGCCTGGCCAGCAGCTGCAGGCCCACCATCATGTCGTGATACATACCCACCGTGGGCAGGAACTGACACAGGGGATCGGCCAGGTAGGCGTCCACCACCGCCTGGTCCCGGGAGATCCAGTCGGCGCTGGTGCGCAGGGGCTTGAACTGCCGGTTGTACCGGCCCACGGACAGGCCGTCCAGCAGGGGGCTGCGGGCCTTGGTGCCCTTTACCCGCCCCAGCAGGGCGGAGAGAAGCCGCCCCGCCGCCACGGTGAGGGGCGGCTCCTGCCCCGTGCCCGAGAGGATGGCCCCGTCCACCGTCCCCGGCCAGAACATGAGATATCCCCGCACCACGAAGGAGCCCATGGAGTGGCCCATGAGGAAGTAAGGCACGCCGGGGTATTCCGCCCCCAGCCTCTCCCGCAGGGCCCGCACGTCCTTCACCACATACTTCCACCCGTCCTTCTCCCCGAACCAGCCGTACTCCGAGGGGTCGGCGGCGGTGCGGCCGTGGCCCAGGTGGTCGTGGCCCGCCACGGCGAAGCCGTGCCGGGCCAGGAAGCGGGCAAAGCCGTCATAGCGCTCCATATGCTCCGAGATGCCGTGGACCAGCTGAACCACCCCCCGGGGCCGCCCCTCCGGCAGCCAGCGGACGGCGGAGACCGTGTGGACCCCGTCGCTGGAAGAAAAGGTAAAAACCTGGCTGGAAACCATGGAAATGTCCTCCTGCCTGTGCTATAATATAACCACTAGTTTATGCAAAGACGGGACGAACGTCAAGAGAAAGGAAGCGCGCTATGAATGCCATCGACCGCTTTTTGCGCTATGTGACCTACGACACCCAGTCCGCCGAGGGCAGCGACACCTGCCCTTCCACCGAAAAGCAGAAGGTGCTGGGCCAGGCCCTGGCCGACGAGCTGGGGCAGCTGGGGCTCTATAACGCCCACATGGACGAGCACGGGTATGTATACGCCTGGCTGCCCGCCACGCCGGGCTGCGAGGGGATCCCCTGCGTGGGCCTGGTGGCCCATATGGACACCTCCCCCGACGCGCCGGGGGCCGGCGTCAAGGCCAGGATCGTCCGCTACGAGGGGGGCGACCTGGTGCTCAACGAGGAGAAGGGCATCGTCATGCGGGCCAGCGAGTTCGAGTCCCTGGCCAAGTACCAGGGCCAGGACCTGATCGTCACCGACGGCACCACCCTGCTGGGGGCGGACGACAAGGCCGGCGTGGCGGAGATCGTCTCCGCCGTGGCCCATCTGGTGGCCCACCCGGAGATCCGCCATGGACGCATCGCCATGTGCATCACCCCTGACGAGGAGGTGGGCCAGGGGGCCGACCGCTTCGATGTGGAGGGCTTCGGCGCGGCGGTGGCCTACACCGTGGACGGCGGCGAGCTGGGGGAGATCGAGTACGAGAACTTCAACGCCGCCAACGCAGGCGTGTTTGTCCACGGGGTGAACATCCATCCCGGATCGGCCAAGAACAAGATGAAAAACGCCCTGCTCATCGCCCTGGAGTTCGCCGCCCTGCTGCCCCCCGCCGAGACCCCCGGCCACACCGAGGGGTACGAGGGCTTCTACCACCTCCACGACATGAAGGGCAACGAGACCGAGGCCCAGCTCCACTACCTGATCCGGGATCATGACCGGGACAGATTCGAGGCCAGGAAGGCCTTTCTGGCCCGGGCGGCGGCCTTCCTCAACGACAAGTACGGCGCCGGCACCGTGGAGGTGGCGGTGAAGGACTCCTACTACAACATGAAGGAGCAGATCGAGCCCCATATGTACCTTATCCTCCGGGCCCGGGCGGCCATGGAGGCCGCCGGGGTCACCCCCGTGGTGGTGCCCATCCGGGGCGGCACCGACGGGGCCCGGCTGAGCTACATGGGCCTGCCCTGCCCCAACCTGTCCACCGGCGGGCTCAACTTCCACGGCGTACACGAGTACATCCCCGCCGATGCCCTGCTGAAAATGACCCAGGTGCTGGTCAACCTGGTGACCGCCCAGGAGAGCTGACGCGGAAGGAGAACGCCCCGGAGCGGCTGCTCCGGGGCGTTCCCGTATGGGAGGGCGTTCAGCCGTCACAGGATCATCTGGAAGAAGTTCCAGATCAGCTTGCCGCCGTAGAAAATGATGATGATGCCGCAGATGATGTTGATGACCCGCAGGATCTTGTCGTTGAACTTGGCGGAGAACAGGGAGATCAGGACGGTGATGCCGAAGAACCACAGGAAGGAGGCGGAGGAGGAACCCAGGATGAGCTGGGTGCTCACCGCGCCCGGATTGTTGGCGTGGAAGCTGCCGAAGAGCATGGTACCGTCGATCAGCGCCTGGGGATTGCACCAGGTGACCACGAAGGCCTTGGCGGCGATCTTGGGCAGGGGGATGTTCACATCCACGCTGTTGTCCATGGTGGGGTGGTCCCGCAGCAGGCCGATGCCGATCCAGATGACGATGGCCCCGCCCACCAGCAGGATGACCATCTGCAGCCAGGTGAAGCGATCCATCAGGGCCCCGATGCCGAAGAAACAGGCCAGAGCCAGGCTGATGTCGAAAAAGACGACGATCAGGGCGGTGAGCAGGGCCTTCCGCCGGGGCTGGGTGAGGGCGGAGTTGATGACGAACAGATTCTGCATCCCAATGGGGGCCACGTAGGCCAGGCCGATGCCCAGGCCCTGGAGATATGGCGGCATAGAGCGATCCCTCCAAAAAATTCTTTCCTTTTTCCGAACCTGGTATTATAATAGCACCTATATACCGATTAAGCAAGAACGCAGAATTTTGATACCAGGTAAGGAGGAACTGACCTATGGCCATGGAGCATGAAAACTGCCCCTGCATGGACACCTGCCCCCTGAACCGGGCCATGGCCCTCATCGGCGGCAAGTGGAAGATGCAGATCCTCTGCTCCCTTTACAACAACGGCCCCACCCGGTACAACCAGCTGAAAAAGACCCTGGACGGGGTGTCCAACACGGTGCTGGCCAACGCCCTGCGGGAGCTGGAGGAGGACAGGCTGGTCACCCGGCGGGAGTACCTGGAGGTGCCGGTGCGGGTGGAGTACGCCATCACCGAGCCCTGCCGGAAGCTCATCCCCATCCTGGACGAGCTGGGCAACTGGAGCATCGCCCTGTGACAAAAAACCGCCGCGGGCGGCAGCCCGCGGCGGATATGAGCGCTCAGTCCCGGCGGGTCATACGGAACTTGACCCGATTCCAGAGAGCGCCCTTTTCATAGCCCGTGGAGACCCGGAAGTTCCACTCCGCGTCCCTTACCCGCCTGCGGCAGGCCTTTTCATCGCCGCCCGTGGCGTCATAGGTGAGCAGGCCCGCATTGAGCCGGGCCCGGGCCGGATCGCTGAACACAGAGACCATAGAAGCCTCTTTCCCGTGAAAGCGGATCCTTCCAGCCTCAGTATATCAGGGGGCGGAGAAGTCAAAAACAAATCGGTTATAAACCGCCTTCCGGCGGCGAAAAGAGGGAAACCAAAGAAGACAAAGAGAGGAGAGAGACATTTGGACGGGATCATCAACTTCATCAACTGGCTGGACGACTTTATCTGGGGCATCCCCATGATCGTCCTGCTGCTGGGCACCCACCTGTTCATGACGGCGCGCACCGGCTTCATCCAGCGCAAGCTCTTCACCGGCATCCGCCTGTCGGTGACCCGCGACCCGGACTCCCCCGGCGACGTGAGCCAGTTCCAGGCCCTCACCACCGCCCTGGCCTCCACCATCGGCACGGGCAACATCATCGGCGTGGGCACCGCCATCTTCCTGGGCGGCCCGGGGGCGGTGTTCTGGTGCTGGATCGCCGGCGTGTTCGGCATCGCCACCAAGTACGCCGAGAGCCTTATCGCCGTGAAATACCGGGTGCGCACCAAGGACGGCAGGATGCAGGGCGGCGCCATGTACGCCCTGGAGCGGGGACTGAACATGAAGTGGCTGGGGGTGCTCTTTGCCCTGCTGGCCACCGTCGCCTCCTTTGGCATCGGCTGCGGCACCCAGATCAACGCCATCGCCGAGGTCATTGAGAACAACGTGCCCTTTGCCATCCCGCCCATCGCCGTCGGCATCGTGGGCGGCATACTCACCGCCATCGTCATCATCGGCGGCATCCAGTCCATCGCCAGCGTGTGCGAGAAGCTGGTGCCCTTTATGGCCAT